>CAIRBY010000586.1 GCA_903876865.1 uncultured Acidobacteriia bacterium | reverse complement strand
TCATCGTGCCCGCCTTCGCCGTGGGCCGCACCCAGCAACTCGTGCTCCTGCTGCACCAACTCTTCAACGAAAAGCGCATCCCCAACATCCCCCTGTTCGTCGATAGCCCGCTTGCCCTGAATGTCACCGAAGTCCACCGCAACCACCCCGAGTGCTTCGATGAAGAGACCCGCAAGTACCTCACCGATGGCGAGGACCCCTTCGGTTTCCAGCGCCTCCAGTACATCCGCGAGGCCTCCGAATCCAAGAAGCTCAACGATCTCCACGGGCCCTTCGTCGTCATCTCCGCCTCGGGAATGTGCGAACAGGGCCGCATCCTCCACCACCTCCGCAACAACATCGAAGACCCGCGCAACACCGTGCTCATCACCGGCTTCATGGCCGCCGATACCCTCGGCCGCAAACTCGTCGAAAAATGGCCCGAAGTGCGCATCTTCGGCGAACCCATGGGCGTGCGCGCCGAAATCTCCAGCCTGGATGAACTCTCCGGCCACGCCGATCAGAACGAGTTGCTGGAGTGGATCAAACCCATGGTCCCGAGCCTGAAGAAGGTCTTCCTGGTCCACGGCGAACCCCAGCAATCGCAGATCCTGGCGCAACTCCTGCACTCGCGCTACGGCCTGGAGGCGGTCTGCGCCTCGCCCGGGCAGAGCTTTGAACTGAATGCAGGGCTTTGAACTCAACTAGATGTAACCGAAACCGGCCCCTGATCCATCTATACTGTAAGGAAAGCCATTAAGGAGCATCATCTACGTGAGTCCTACACCGACGTACCAAGAGCCGCGCCCAGACCGTTCGGGCCTGCTCACCGCGCTCGTCGCCGGCGCGCTGATTGCGCTGATTGCGGCCAACATCTACCTCTACGTGCAGATCGATCATATGCGCGGTGAAATCGCCACGGTCCGCGAATCGCTCTCTACTGAGCTGAGCAACCTGCGCGATGCCTCGTCGGTGACCAGCACCTCTCAAACCAAGCACCTGGAATCGCTGAAGGCGGATCTCGAAGTCGCCCGCACCCAGGCGCGCGACCAGGCTCGTACTCTTTCCAGCCAGGCCAAGACCGAAGCCCAGGCGCATGCCGATCAGTTGGCCCGCCAGATTCAGGCCGAAGAGGCCAAGGTGCAGCAACAGGTCTCCAGCGAGATCAGCGAAGTGAAAACCTCGGCCAATACCGCCAACGCCAAGATTGCGGATGTCTCCACGGATGTCGGAGGCGTGAAGACCCAGGTCACCGCCACCCAGGCGCAGTTGCAGAAGACCATCGCGGATCTGAAGAGCACCATCGGCGATCTCGGTGTGCAGAGCGGTCTCATCGCCACCAACTCCACCGAACTCGCGGCGCTCAAACTGCGCGGCGAGCGCAACTACTTCGAATTCAAACTGCCCAAGGCCAAGGCCCGTCAGCGCGTCGGCGATATCACCCTGCTATTGAAGAAGACGGACCCCAAGAAGAACAAGTACACCATCGAAGTGATGGCGGATGACAAACTGACGGAAAAGAAAGACAAGAACATCAACGAACCCGTTCAGTTCTACACCGCCAAGGCCAAACAGCCCTACGAACTGGTGGTCAATTCGGTGCAGAAAGACATGATCGTCGGCTACCTCGCCACGCCCAAAGATCAGTCCGCGCGGTAACGCCGCTTCATGAATTCGGTCCGCGAAAAGCAGTTCGCGCTGGGAGTGTTGCTCCTCGCGCTCGTGGCCAACGCTGCCGCGCTCTCGGCGGAACTCTCCATCGGGCGCGTCACCGGCAACGATAACGTCCTCCATCTCGCCCTGGTCAAAGGTATGGCCGGGGCGATCGAATCCGGCCGCAATCCGCTGGATTTCTGGAGCACCGCCGGCGCATTCGGCGCCCCGGTCCTGCGCACCTACCAGCCTCTGGCGCACGCTCTGGTGACGGCGGTCTACTTCGCCTTTGGCAAGACCGTCTCGCTCGTCACCGTCTTCATTTGGGTTCGTTTTCTCGCCCTCGTCCTGCTGCCGCTCGGGTTTTACGCCGCCGCGTCTCTGTTCGAACTCCCTCCCCTCGCCGCCGCCGCCGCCGCCCTGCTCGCCCCCCTCATCTCCACCGATAATCTCTACGGCCTCGAAGCCAACAGCTACGTCGCCACCGGTCGCGGACTCTTTCCCCAATCCCTTGCCGCACTCCTGCTGCTCTTCGCCCTCGGCTATGGCTATCGCGCCCTGCGCTACGGCAGGCAATGGATGCTTGCCGGGCTCCTGCTCGGGCTCACCGCCGCCTGCCACTTCATCTATGGCTGGGTCGGCGCCGTCACGCTCTGTCTCCTCGCCCTGCTGCCCGAACCTGCGACCTCCCTCTGGCTGCGCCTCCGCCGCACTCTTGCCGTCGGCAGCGCCGCGCTCGCTGTCGCCGCGTTTCAGATCGTCCCCGTCCTCCTCGATGCCCCCTTCCTCAATCACAGCCGCTGGGAAGAATCGTGGAAGTGGGATTCCTTCGGCGCCGCTTTCGTGCTCAAGAATCTCTTCACCGGCGAATTGCTGGACCACGGACGCCTCCCGGTCCTGACCCTGCTCGCCTCTGCCGGCACCGCCGTCCTGCTCTGGGACTTCTGGAAAACCCGCCGCCTGCAGGCCAATCAGCGCTTCGTCCTCGCTGCCGCGCTGCTCTGGCTGCTGCTCTTTTTCGGCCGCCCCGTGTGGGGGCCGCTGCTTCTGCTGCTCGGCGTCTCCGCGGACCTGCACCTCCATCGCACCATTGGCGCCCTCCAACTCTTCCTCGTCTTATTGGCGGCGATCGCCCTCGAAGCCGGATGGCGCTCTCTCGCCCGCCGCGGCCTGGCTGCGGTCGCGCTCGTCGCCACCCTACTGCTCTTCGCCCCGATGCTCGTGGAGCGCGGACGCTATCTCGCGCGCAACGAAGCCGTCGCCACCGAAGTCACCATCGCAGTCGATACCGCCCAGCAGAAGACCGATACCCTCATCGCCGCCGTGACCCAATCCGGCGGACGCACCTACGCCGGTACCGGACTCGGCTGGGGCCCGCGCTTCCAGATCGCCAACATCCCCTTCTTCGCCTTCCTCACCACCAATCTGGTGCCAAGCGCCTCGCCCGCCTATCACCTGCTCGCCCTCCCAGCCGACATTCTGCCCCTCTTCGACGAGACCCGCGCCGCGCACTACCGCCTCTTCAACGTGCATAGCGTCGTTGCGCCCGCCAATGTCGCGCCTGCGGAGGTCGCGCCCAAACTTCCCACCTTCCTCTCGCTCCGGGGAACCGTGGGCCGCGATTCGCTCCTCGATGCCCCCGGCGGTGGCTACTTCGATCTCGTCGATGTCGCCGCGGCCGTGCCCACCAATAAAACCACCTTCTACTCCGTCAACGAGCGCTGGCTGCACAGCGATTGGGTGGAGAACCACGCGCACCTGCTCCTGGATTTCGGTTCCGGTGCTCCCGCCGGAATCCCGCGCCTGCGCGCGCAGGTCCCCTTGCCCGCCGCTCCGCCGCCTGCCTCGCCCGTCGGCGAGATCCAAAACCAGCGCCAAAACGGCGAAGAGTATGAGGCCCGGTTCGCCGTCGCCCGCCCCGGCTACGCCCTCTTTAAAATGACGTGGCACCCCAATTGGGTCGCG
>CAIRBY010000585.1 GCA_903876865.1 uncultured Acidobacteriia bacterium | reverse complement strand
TCTTCGACCAGATGGTCAATACGTTCGACCCGGACGCGTTGATCGTTGGCGGTGGAGCGCTGGAGACCACGCTCGAATTCCAGCACTGGTTCCTCGATCAGATCCGCGCCGGCATGCCCCACGCAGCGCAGCGAACAGGCTACGATTCCGATCCACGTGATGCCCAACGGCGATACCGCGGGTTCGCGGGGCGCGGCGCTCGAGGCATTGAAAGAGGCCCGCGCCAACGGCCTGATGTAAGCGAGTCCGTGTGGGACAGGCGATCGGTTTCTGTCGCCTGTCTGCTTCATTGCGATGAGTCGAGCAATGGAAGTTCCGAGCGGTCAAAGGTAGGGTAGGCGGTTCCGCCTGCCAACTCCTCGGGCGTGGGGTTGGCAGGCGAAAACGCCTACCCTACTAAGCTGCCTAAGTGACGGGGCCGGGATTGAAGGGCGAGAGCGCGTTGCCGAGGCCCCAGTGCTCTGCCCATGTCTTGCGCCTGCCACTGGCAACATCGAGGATCATGCGGAAGAGTTGCCAGCCAACTTCTTCGATGGTCGCGTGACCGGTGGCGATAGTCCCCGCATCCAAATCGATCAGGTCCGCCCACTTCTCCGCCAGCGCCGTGCGCGAAGACACCTTCATCACCGGCACCAGCGACAGGCCATACGGACTGCCTTCTCCGGTGGTGAAGACGTGCAGGTTCATGGAAGCAAGCTGTTGCGTGCCACAGATGAAATCGCTGGCCGGTGTGGCGGCGAAAACCAAGCCCTTGGCCGTCACCTTTTCTCCGTGCGTGGCGACGGAGCGAATCGCGGTGCTGCCTGCCTTGGCGACACTGCCAAGCGCCTTCTCCACAATGTTGGCAAGGCCGCCCCGCTTGTTGCCGGGCGTGGTGTTGGCGCTGCGATCCGCGAAGCCGCGCTCGAGATATTCGTCATACCAGCGCATCTCGCGGATCAGATCCCGCGCCACATCCGGCGTGGCTGCGCGCGGCGTCAACAGGTGGATGGCGTCGCGCACTTCGGTGACCTCGCTGAACATCACGGTGGCTCCGGCCCGCACCAGCAGATCCGCCGCATAGCCCACGGCGGGGTTGCAGGTGACGCCGCTGAACGCGTCCGAACCGCCGCATTGCAGCCCCACCACCAGTTCCGAGGCGGGCACCGTCTGGCGTCGGCGGCGGTCCAGCACCACCAGGCGCTTCTCCGCCGCAGCCAGGATGGCCGACACCGTCTCCGCAAAGCCGCGCTCATCCTGCAAACGGATCACGTTGGCCTCGCCAAGGATGGGCAGGTCGCTCGCAAAGAGACGCGCGGGCTGCAGCTTCTCGCATCCCAGGCTGACGATCAGCGGTTGCGCTCCGATATTGGCGTGCAGTCCGATGTGCCGCAGCGTCTGAATCGGCACCGCCGCGCCGGGCGCATCGATGGCCACGCCGCAACCGTATGAGTGCGTCAGAGAGACCACTCCATCCACATTCGGGAACCGGGGCAGCAGTTCCGCTTGAATCCGCCGCACCGCATACTCCACCGTCGGCGCAACGCACTGCACGGTAGTCGCGATGCCGAGAATGTTCTTGGTGCCCGTGCCTCCATCGCTCGGGTAGCCTTCGAACGTGTAGCCTTCCAGTGGCGGCAACTCGGGGGGAACGGCGGTAGCGAGCGAGAGCGCGTCCAACGGCGGCGCGGCCGGCATATCGAGCATCTCTTCGCGCACCCAACTTCCGGCGGCGATCGCCCGGTTGGCAAGTCCGATGGTCTCGCCGTAACGCAGCACGGGTTCGCCCTGCGCAAGGTCTTGCAGCGCGATCTTGTGCGATTGCGGAATGTGCTCCCGCGCGATCAGACCGCCGGGGAGTTGCGCACCCGCCGCGGTGCCTTGCGGGGCGACGAGGATGGCGACGTTGTCGCGGGAATGGACGCGAATGTACATGGAATCGGCAGGCCAGGCAGGCCGCCCACCTTGTGGCTAGCCGAGGTTGAGAACCGATTTCACGGTCCCGCTCTGGCCTTTGATCTTTTCCTGCAGCATCATCAGCGCGTAGATCAGCTGTTCGGGGCGCGGCGGGCAACCGGGCACATAAACATCCACCGGCACCACCTGATTGACCGGGATCAGCGAGTAGTTGTTGAAGACGCCCGTGGAGGTCGCGCAGGCGCCCATCGAGATCACCCACTTGGGCTCAGGCATCTGCTGGTACAGGTGGCGGATGACCGGGGCCATCTTCTGCGAAACGCGGCCGGCGATGATCATGAGGTCGCTCTGGCGCGGCGAACCGCGGAAGACTTCCGCTCCGAAGCGGGCGATATCGAAGCGCGAGGCGCTCATCGACATCATCTCAATCGCGCAGCAGGCCAGACCGAATGTCATGGGCCAGATCGAATTGCGGCGGCCCCAATTGACGGCGGCATCGAGCGTCGTCATGACGATTCCTTCGTTCTCCGCGGCGGCAGCGTTATTGACCGCGTAGTCGTCGAGGCGGGCAAACAAGTCGAGTGGTCCGCTGGCGAGGGGCTTTTCCATACTCGTTATTTTCGCATGAAGTCGGGTAGTCCTGTAAAATCAAAGAGACCCTTCCTCATGGATTCACCCACTTTCGAGCAGCTACTCGACCGCGCCGCTTCCTGGTATGGAATCGACGCCGGTTTCTGGGATATTTTCGGCACGCGCCACACGACGTCGGTAGCGGCCAAACAATCCATTTTGCGCGCGCTCGGAGTGGCGGCGGATTCGGCCCACGGCCTGCAGGAATCGCTGGCTGCGCTGGAGCGCGGCGAGTGGGAGCGATTGCTCCCCCCCGCTGTGGTCGTAGTGGAAGGTTCCGAGATGGAACTGCCGCTCCACGTCCCCGCGGAAGACTGCGACGATGTGGCTCATTTCGTAGTCACCAGTGAAACCGGCGAGCGCCACGAGTTCGCACAGGCATTGGTGGAATTGCCGGTAACCGGCACCGTTGTACTGGACGGCCGCACCTGGCTGCGGCGCACGGCCACGCTGCCGCTCCGCCTGGCGCTGGGCTATCACGAAGTCACTGCCTCGTCGGTGGGCAGAGCCGCGACTACACGTTTCATCGTCACTCCGGAGCGCGCCTATATGAACCCGCATCTCGCGGGTGGCGGCCGCGCGGCGGGAATCGCGGTCAGCCTCTATGGCGTGCGCTCGGCCGCGAATTGGGGCTGCGGCGATTTTCGCGATCTGGGCGCGGTGATTGATTGGGTGAGCGAAGATCTGGATGCGAGCTTCGTCGCGCTCAATCCTCTGCACGCGATCCACAACCGGCGTCCGTTCAACACCAGTCCATATCTGCCGAACTGTATCTTCTACCAGAACTTTCTGTATCTGGACGTGGAAGGGATGGAGGATTTCAGCAATTGCCGTCGCGCGCGGGCGCTGCGGACTTCGGCGGAAGTGACACGGGAAATCGAGGAATTGCGGGCCTCCCCATTCGTGGAATATGAGCGCGTCAGCGCGCTCAAGCTCCGCTTCCTCAAACTGAGCTTCGTGCAGTTCCTGCGGGAATGGCGCCGCGATACGCAGCGTACCCGCGAGTTCGACGCTTTCCGCCATCGCGAAGGCAGCCTGCTCGAGGGCTTCGCCACCTATTGCGCGTTGGATGAGTACCTGCACCGGCGCAACCCGGACCTATGGCTGTGGACGGAGTGGCCGGCGCCGTATCAGGATCCGAACTCACCGCAGACCGCCGAATTCCGCCAGAAGCACTGGCGCAGCATACTCTTCTACCAATACCTGCAGTGGCAGATCGACAAACAGCTTGCAGCTGCGCAGCAGCGGGCACGCGACCGGAAACTCTCGATCGGGCTCTATCACGATCTGGCGCTCGCGACCGATCGCTTCGGCAGCGACCTGTGGGCACACCGTCCGTTCTACGTATCGGGCTGCCGCGTCGGCTCTCCGCCCGACGATTTTTCGCCGAAGGGCCAGGATTGGGCCTTCCCTCCCCCGAATGCGCTCCGCCATCGCGAAGACGGCTACCGTCTCTTCGCCGAGTCCATTCGCAAGAACTGCCGCCACGGCGGCGCCCTGCGTATCGATCACGTGATGCGTCTGTTCCGCCTCTTCTGGATTCCCGATGGCTCGGAGGCCTCCGAGGGCGCCTATGTGCGCGAACGCAATGAAGATCTGGTGCGCATCCTCGCGCTCGAGAGCGTGCGCAATCAAGTGGTGGTAGTCGGCGAAGACCTGGGCACGGTGGAACCCTCGATCCGCGAAACGCTGGCGCGCATCGGCATCCTCAGCTACCGGCTCTTCTATTTTGAGAAGAACGAGCGCGGCGAATTCCGCTCCTACAGCGAGTACCCCACGCAATCGCTGGTCTCTTCCACCACGCACGATCTGCCCACGCTGGCGGGCTTCTGGAAGGCTACCGATATCGATGCGCGCCTTGCCGCCGGAATTGTGGATCGCGCCACCGCTCAAGCGCAGTTGGAACAGCGGCAGCGCGAGAAGCAGAAGATGCTGGACGTGCTGTTCCGCCTCGAACTGGTGCGGCCCGAGTTGCCGCGGGCGGCCACGGATTATGCCGAATTGACGGGCGAGTTGCACAACGCCATCGTCGGCTTCCTGGCGATGACGCCCTCGCAATTGCTCGCCATCAACCACGAGGACCTGACCAAGGAACTGCATCAGCAGAACCTCCCGGGCAGCACCTGGCAGTATCCGAACTGGGGACGCAAAATGCGCTTCACCATGGAGGAACTGCGCGGAGACGCAGAGACGCGCGGCTACACCACCATGTTCCGCAACTGGATCGGGCGCTCCGGAAGGCGCAATCAAGCCTAGCCCGCGAGCTTTGTCGGCGAGCTTTGTCGGCGAGCTTCACCCCGGCACACGCCAGCCGGATACAATGGCTGCGTGCATCGTAGAACCTTTCTGGGCGCGGCGGCGGCAGGCATCGTCGCAAACGCCGCTGCGAATGACATCCCCGTCATCGACACGCATATTCACCTGTTCGACCCGGGACGGCCGCAAGGCATTCCGTGGCCGGGCAAAGAGAGCACGATCTACAAAGCCGCGCTTCCGGAACGCTACCGCAAGCTGGCCGCACCGTTCGGCATTCGTGGCGCAATCGAAGTCGAGTGCAGCCCGTGGCTCGAAGACAACCAGTGGGTGCTCGACGTGGCAGCGAAGGACACCATCATTGTGGGCACGGTGGGAGACCTGGAGCCGGGCAAACCGGAATTCGCCCGGCAACTCGAACGCTTCCACCGCAACCCGCTATTTCTCGGCATTCGCTACGGCAACTTGTGGGATCGCAATTTCGCGGCGGAATCGGCGCGGCCCGAATTCATCGCCGGCGCCAAATTGCTGGCTTCCGCCGGACTCGTCCTGGATACGGCGAATCCGAATGACGAACTCCTGAAGACCGTCCTGCGCCTGAGCGACCGCGTGCCCGAACTGCGAATCGTCATCGATCATCTTCCCGGCGCCACTCTCTCCGGTGACCGCGAGGTGCGCGAACTCGCCCGGCGTCCGCAAATCTATGTGAAGCTCTCGGCGATTTTCCGGCGAGTGGAAGGGCGCGTGCCCCAGGAACTCGCTTTCTACCGCGAGCGCCTCGACCAACTCAGCGGCATCTTCGGAGAAGACCGCGTCCTGTTCGGCAGCGATTGGCCGAACAGCGATCAGGTCGCACCCTACGATAAAGTCTTCGGCCTGGTCCACGAGTACTTCGCGGGCAAGAGCCGCGCCGCGGCGGAGAAATATTTCTGGAAGAACTCGGTGGCAGCTTACCGTTGGGTCAAACGCGACTGATTCAAACGCGACTGATTCAAACGCGACTGATTCAAACGCGACTGATTCAAACGCGACTGATTCAAACGTAACCCAGGCCAACCGGACAATCGGTTATGATGCCACGTAGGAGTACGCGATGAACCGAAGAGAGTTTCTGCAATCCACCTCCGCCGCCGTGCTGGCGGCGGAACTCGCAGCCGGCGCGGATACTCCGCTCCCCACCGCCATGCTTGGCAAGACCGGGATGCGGGTCACGCGCCTCACGCTCGGCGGGGCGCACATGCGCTTCGGCACCGAAGAGAACGCGCTCGCGATCATCCGGCGCGCGCTCGACCTGGGCATCAACTTCTTCGATAGCGCGCGCAAATACAACGATGGCGAAAGCGACGCCTGCTACGGCAAAGTCATCACCGGCAGCATCCGGCAGAAGGTCTTTCTGATGTCCAAGGCGCACCTGCGCACCCGCGACGAGGCCATGGGCCAACTGGAAGGCACGCTCAAAGCAATGAAGACGGACTACCTCGACCTGTGGCAATGCCACGAGGTGGTCACACAAGCGGAGGTGGATAAGATTCTGGGGCCGAACGGATCGCTGGAGGCCTTTGTGAAGGCGAAGCAGCAGGGCAAGGCACGCCACATCGGCTTCACCGGACATGCCGACCCGGAAGTGCACCAGCGCCTGCTCGCCGCCTACGATGGCTGGGAAACCGTGCAGCACCCGGTGAATCTGGTGGACCCGCACTACCTCAGTTTCATTGACAACGTGCTGCCCAAGGTCCGCGCGAAAGGCCTGGGACTGCTGGCGATGAAGTGCAACGCCATGGGCGGTATCGGCAAGAACCAGATCGCGCCCTATGCCGAGTGCCTCCGCTTCACCCTGAGCCAGGATGTGGATACGGTGGTCTCGGGCGCCACTACGGTGGCCGAACTCGAAGAGAACGTCGCAACCCTGAAAGCCTTCCATCGCATGACGCCCGCCGAACAGAGCGACGTGCTGTCGCGAACCAGGAAGGGACCGACCGGCACTAAGGTGGAGAACTACAAGAAGTCCATCAACGGCGCAGCCCTACCCGCACACAGCGACGGCGACCGGGCGTAGGCAGGCTCGCAGCCGCGTTTATTCTGTGTGCGCGGTGGCTTCGATCCGGATCTCTACCGTCTGGCTCACTTTCAAAATAAAGTTGCTGGGGTTCTTCATGCCCCACTTCACGTAGGGCACTTCGAAATTGGCGACCACGTGATACTGCGAGCCGGACGCCTCCACCGTGGCAGGGATGCTGATTTCGTGCGCGATGCCATGGATGGTGAAGGCCCCGTGCAGGTGCACCTCGGACTTGCCTTCGGGCGCGACGGCGCCTTCCACGCGGTCCGGCCGGAAGATGATCTCAGGATACTTTTCAGTCTCCAGGATGTCGCGATTCATGCGCGAATCGCGAGCCTTGCTCCCGGTATCGCCGCTCGCCGCATCCACCACGAGTTCACCCGAAGCGTGTCCGGTCTGCGGATCGAAATTGAGCGAGGCGCGCTTCAGTTTGAATTTTCCCTTTACCGTATGCAGCACGTCACCCAACGTGAATTCGACGTTGGTGTGCGCGGGCTCCATGACGACGGTTTTCGGCTGCGCCATGGAGAGCGCGGCGGCGCAGATGGGGACTAGGAAATAGGCACGTTTCATCATAGGCAAGCTCACGTTAAACAGCAAACATTCTCCATCCGAGGGCCAGGCCATCGGTCAGCATTTCCCATAGCGGCCGCTCCCCCACGTGCATGGCGAGCATACCGGCGAAGAGGCTGGGCTGCGCTTCGAGGGCCCGGATCGTTCGCGTCCGCAGGCGGCGGCGATGGTCCATCAACAGCATCAGGTCCGCCATCAGCTCGGGACGGCGGCCGATCCGGCGGTGCGCGGCCTGGTAAGGCGCCAGATCGCCTGCCACCAGAGCATCGGCCAGCGCGACCGATTGTTGAAACAGCAGACAGAGGCCTTCCCCGGTGATCGCGTCCACGGAACCGGAGGCATCTCCCACCAGCGCCACGCTGCCGCGGGCAACGGACTTTAGCCGTCTCGATGCGGTCACGCCGCCGCGCTCCGCATTGGCGGGAGCCACTCCGGCCAGGCGCTCTTGCACCTCGGGAAACTGCGGCATGGCATCTTCCAGGCGCAGATGCGAATCGCTCGAGATCAGCACCACACAAACCTCGGACGCGGAAATTGGCGTGATGTACAGTTGGCACGCATCGCCCCAGTGGATCTCCATGAAGTCGCTCCAGGGCGCTACACGGTAGTGGCGTCGGAATCCGAAGCGCCGGCTCTCGTGCGCGCAGGCGTCGAGTCCCGCCCAGCGGCGTACCGGGGAGTGCGCTCCGTCCGCGCCGATCATCCAGCGGGCGCGCACCAGTTGGTCGTTCGCCATCACCCCATCGGAGTTGATCCCGGTGACACGCACGTCCCACGCCATCCGCACACCGGCGGCGGCCGCCTGCTCCACCATCAACTGATGCAGCGCCGTGCGGCGCAGCCCGAGCCCGTG
>CAIRBY010000584.1 GCA_903876865.1 uncultured Acidobacteriia bacterium | reverse complement strand
GCGCGATGGAAGCGATCCGCCAGCCCCAGCAGCGCCGCGTCGCTGAACGCCGGCCCAATCACCGAGACTCCGAATGGCAGTCCATTCGCCCGGCGTCCAGCAGGTACTGCCACCGCCGCCAGATCCAGCAGGTTCACGAAGTTCGTGTAGTACCCCAGATTCGAGTTGAGCCGTACCGGCTCCGCCGCCACTTCATCGTGCGTGTAGATCGTCCCCGTAGTCGGCAGCAGCATCACATCCATGCTCTCCCACTGCGCGTCCGCCGCACGTCGCAAATCGCGCAGCTTATACTCCGCCCGGAACGTATCCGCGGCCGAATATTTCTTCGCTCCCTCGATGATGCCGCGAACCACCGGATTCATTTCGTCCGCGTGGGCTTCGATGAACTCCTGAATCGCGGCGTACCGCTCCGCCACCCATGGTCCCGCGTAGAGCAGATCGGCCGCCGCGCGGAAGATCGAGAAATCGATTTCCACTTTTCGCCCGCCCAGCGCTTCCATCCGCGCCACCGCCTCCGCGTACAAAACCGCCGCCCCTTCGTCGCCGAAAAACTCCAGCTGATTCTGGGGAGGCACGCCAAAGGTGAAACTGCCTGCGACCCACGGCGCTGCCTCGTCGCCCGTGCCCGGTGTCCGGGAGTAGCCGTCCTCCGCATCGAAGCCGCGCGCCGTGTGGAACACGGTGTAGGCGTCATCGCAATTCAGCGAGAAGATCGAAACGCAATCCAGCGTACGGCACGCCGGCACCACGCCGCGCGCGCTCAGCAGGCCGCGCGAAGGCTTCATGCCGACCAGGCCATTGAATGCCGCCGGTACCCGGCCGGAGCCCGCCGTGTCCGTGCCCAGCGCGAAACTCGCCACGCCGCTCGCCACCGCCACCGCCGAACCCGAACTCGAGCCGCCCGAAATATAGCGCGCGTCGTAGATGCTCGAACACGCTCCGTGGGGCGAGCGCGTGCCCACCAGTCCGGTAGCGAACTGATCGAGATTGGTCTTGCCGATCGGGATCGCGCCCGCATCCACCAGCGCCTGCACGGCCGGTGCGCTGTGCCCCGGTGTGTATGCGAACGCCGGGCACCCCGCGGTGGTCGGCAAGCCCGCCAGATCGATGTTGTCTTTGATCGCAAACGGCACGCCGTAGAGTGGCAGCGCCGAGGCCAGCGGATCCTTCTCCAGTTTGCGCGCGCGGGAAATCGCCTTGTCCCGAGGCACCACGTGGATCCATACCGGTTGCGCCATATCCTGCGCCATGCGGTCATACACTGCCGCGATCACATCCGCCGGCGTGGCGCCGCCCGATTTGTACAACGCGCGCAGCGAACCCAGGTCCAGCCGCATATCCCGCTGCATCCTTACACCTCCTGCCGCAACGTCACCAGCCGCTGGCCCGCGTTCACCAGCGCGCCTGGGGCGCAATTCAGCATTTCCACTATTCCCGCACTTGGCGCCGTCACCGCGATTTCCATCTTCATCGCTTCCAGCACCATCAGCTTCTGCCCGGCCGCGACTCGCTGTCCGGCCTCCACCGCGATATTCCACACGCTCGCCGTCACCGGCGAACAGACCGCGCGGCAGCCCTCCGGCAGCGCATCCACTGCCGCTTCCGGAGCGTCATCGCCCTCGGCCGGTCCCACGAACTGATCCGCGCCGGCTTGCGCCCAACGCTCCCGCTCCGCTTCGAATGCCGCCTGCTGCTGCGCTTTGAATGCCGCCGAGTCGCCGCGGATCGAATCCAGAAACGCGTGGTAATCCTTGAGCCGGAACTCGCCGTCTTCGATCCGCAGCGGATACCCGCCGTGCGGAAACGTCTCGCGAATCTCCAGCAGTTCCTGCGCACTCACCTCGTAGAAACGAATCTGGTCGAAGAATCGCAGCAGCCACGGCGGCTCTCCGTGATAGGTGTTCCACATCTGCAGCGTCCGCCCCACGAACTGATATCCGCCCGGACCTTCCATGCCATAGACGCACATATAGGCGCCGCCGATGCCGACTGCGTTCTCCGGTGTCCACGTGCGCGCCGGATTGTATTTCGTGGTCACCAGGCGGTGCCGCGGGTCCACCGGCGTGGCCACCGGCGCGCCCAGGTACACATCGCCCAGACCCAGCACCAGGTAGTTCGCGTCGAAGACGATGCGCTTCACCTCATCCACCGAGGCGAGCCCGTTGATGCGCCGGATGAATTCGATATTGCTCGGGCACCACGGCGCATCCGGCCGCACGCCCTGCATGTACTTCTGAATCGCCAGCAGCGTCGCGGGATCCTCCCAGGAGAGTGGCAGGTACACCGTGCGGGAGGGCGCCGAAATGTTGTCGAGGTCCGGAATGCGCCGTTCGCACGCTTCCATCGCCTCCAGCAGCGTCTCGCGATCGAGTTTCGCCGTGTCGTAGTGGATCTGCAGCGAGCGCACGCCCGGTGTGACGTCCAGGATTCCCTTCAGCCCCGCGCCTTCCAGTTGCGCCTGCAGCGCATGCACGCGGAAGCGCAGGTTCAGGTCCAGCACGTTCGGTCCGTATTCCACCAGCAGCGCGCGATCGCCATCTGCGCGGCAGACCACTCCGGGCGCCGAACGCAGCACCGCGCCCTCTTCCGTCAGCGCGCGGAAGCGCACCAGATCGCCGGGGCGAAGCTGTCCCACCTTCCACAACTCCGCGTCCGCAATCGTCGCCGGACACACGAAGCCGCCCAGGCTTGGCCCGTCGGGTCCCAGGATCACGGGCATGTCGCCGGTGAAATCGACGGTCCCCACCGCGTAGGCATTGTCGTGGATGTTCGAAGGGTGCAGCCCCGCTTCGCCGCCGTCCTTGCGCGCCCACTTTGGCTTAGGGCCGATCAGGCGCACACCCGTGCGGTCGCTGTTGTAATGCACCTTCCACGCGGTCGCGAAGAACATCGCGATATCTTCCGCCGTGAAGAAATCCGGTGCGCCGTGCGGACCGTTGAGTACGCCGATCTCCCACTCGTTGGCGTATTCCGGCGGTGCTTCCATTTGCGTCGCAGCGCCGGTTGCCTCACCCAAAGGCAGCACGTCTCCCGCGCGCAGTACGCGCCCCGCATGGCCGCCGAACCGGCCCAGAATAAATGTGCTGCGGCTGCCCAGATACAGCGGCACATCGATGCCGCCCGCGATCGCCACGTACGCGCGGCTCCCGGTCCCCTGCGCCGTGCTCAGCTCCAGCACCGCGCCCGCGCGGACTGCGAGCGCCCGCCATCGTGGCGCGGCCACGCCGTCCAGCCGCGCACCGAAATCCGCGCCCGTCAGCGCGATCGTGGTGTCATTGGCGAACTTCAGCGTCGGACCCATCACCGCGATTTCCAAGCCCGCCGCGCTTTCCGGATTTCCCACCAGGCGGTTGGCCGCGCGGAATGCCAGCGAGTCCATTGGCCCCGAGGGCGGTACGCCCACGTGCCAGTATCCCAGTCGCCCCGGCACGTCCTGCACCGTGGTCTGCACCCCGCCATCGAGCACATCCACCGCGCGCCGGCGGTAATCGAAGCCGCGCAGATAGGCGGTGGTGATGCCGCCTGCCGCGAACGCTCCGTCTCTCAACACCTGCCGCAGATACTCGAGATTGGTCTCGATCCCCGCGACTTTGCACGCAGCGAGCGCCGCTTGCATCGCCGCGATCGCCTCCGCCCGGTTCGCCCCGCGCACGATGATCTTCGCCAGCATCGGGTCGTAGTACGGCGTCACCTCCGTGCCCGATTCCACCCACGTCTCGATCCGCGGATTGCCCCCCCCCGCAGCCGGCCACTCCACCAAGGTCAAGCGCCCCGCGCTCGGCTGGAAATCCTTCGCCGCATCCTCGGCGTAGAGCCGCACCTGCACGCTCGCGCCCTCGGCCACCGGGGTCTGCAACTCGCCCAGTTCGCCCGCCGCCT
>CAIRBY010000583.1 GCA_903876865.1 uncultured Acidobacteriia bacterium | reverse complement strand
TGAACCACGCGCACTATACGCAGATCGAGTGGTACCTGCAGGATACGTTTAAGGCGAGCCGCCGGTTGACGTTCGACTACGGCGTCCGCTTCTATCGTGTGGGCGACCTGAACAGCGTGGGAGCGACTCTGGGCTTCTTCGACACCGGTTCGTACAATTCCAGCAAGGTGGGCCAGTTGCTGTACCCGTCCTGCTCGGTTGCGGTGACCACCTCCGCCTGCGCGGCGGCCAACAAAATCGCCATCAACCCAAAGACCGGGCAGGTCTTCCCGTACGTACGTCAGGGCACCTTCGACACCACTTCTTATGCCGCGGGCACGCTCCCGTACTCCGGCATCAAGACCTACAACACGCACTTCTGGAATGTGGCGCCGATTCAGGCTTCGCCCCGCGCCGGTTTCGCGTGGGACGTGTTTGGAGACGGCAAGACGGCCATGCGCGGCGGCGCCGGCATCACCACGGGCCGCAACTGGACGGTGGATTACATCGGCGCGTTGAGCGCCGGTCAGGGCCCGATGATGGTGCCGCCGACGTTCCTGGCGCCCACCGTGGTCTACACCAACTTCCAGAATTTGGCCGGAGCGCAATCCGTGTTCACGCCTCAGAACGTGATCGGCGGATCGCAGGCCGACCCGCCGCAGGCGACTTATAACTGGAGCTTCGGCATCCAGCGGGAGTTGCCGTTCCACATGATCGCGGACGTCTCCTATGTCGGCAATGCGCTCAAGAACGGCTACGGCCAAATGTACGACGGCAATGCGGTTGCGCCGTTGACCACATGGAAGCCTTCCGGCTGCGCCAATCCGATTCAGGGCGGCTGCCCGCAGACGCAGTTCATCGATCCGACGTCGAACCCGACCAACCCCGGCTTCTACTCGACCAACCTGATTCGTGCGATGACGGGCTATGCCGGTCTCGGCAACATCATCGACATGACGCATAGCTACACCAACAACTACAATTCGCTGCAGATGCAGTTGAACCGCCGGTACGGCAAACTGCAGTGGAACGTCAACTACACCTTCTCACGGACCATCATCTACAACAACGACAGCGCCACGACCTTGTGGCAGTTTGTGAGCCAGGAACTGACCAAGAACGTGCTGAACCGCCGCCACGCGATCAACTACAACTTCGGCTACGACATTCCCAGTGTGAGCCGTGGGTTCTTGAACAACGCGGTCGGGAAGGCCATTCTGGACGGCTGGCACATCAACGGAAACGGCTCGGTGTTCGCAGGCACTCCGTACACCGTAGGTTGCTCGGCCACCGGCCAACCCTCGCAGTATTGGACGGGCACGCCGACCGCGTACATGCCGTTCCGCTGCCAGATGGGCAGCAACATCTTCCTGCCCGGCGGGCAGTTGCCTTCGGCCACGGAAGATCCGAAACTGCAGGTTCCGCTCAACGCGGCGAACTTCACGCTGCCGGGAGCCAACTCGCTCGGCATCGGCAATACGCCTCCGACGCTCTTCTACGGACCGTGGCTGTGGACGGTGGATTTGTCCCTGGCCAAGCAGACCCGTATCGCTGAAGGCAAGATGCTGGAACTCCGCGTCGAAACCTTCAACACCTTCAACCACTTCAACCCGAGCAATCCGAATGCTTCGCTCACTCTGAACTTCGCCACCGGCGCCAATACCAATGCGGCGTTCGGCACGATTCAGGGCGCGCAGGTTCAGGCCCGGCACGTAGCACTCTCGGCTCGCTTCAAGTTCTAAGAGCCGCATCGCGAGTAAGGACTTTCGGGGGCGGAGGGCCATTGAGGCCTTCCGCCCCCGAAGTGTTTTCAGGGAGCTGTTTTTCTTGGGGAGAGACTACACGACGCGCACGTCGCCCTTGCCCCATACGGTCTGACGACCAACGCCGACCCAGCGGGCGGCGCGCAGCCAGGGGAGGAACTCGGCGAGGTGGCCGGCATAATCGACTTCTCCGGTGAAGCCGCCGATGGGGTGGACCTGTCCTGTGCGTCCGCTCTTGCGCTTCACCTGTCCCCAGACCAGGTCGCAGCGCGGCATGGTGACTTGGGCGGCGCGTTCGCCGAGACCTTTGAAATCGATATCCAGGGGACCCGCGCCGTAGAGCGAGCGCAGGGTGCTGACCCGGTCGCGCAGGCGGCCGAAGAGGATGGGGAACTCGGGGCGTTCCGCCAGTCCACCGGCGGACTTGAGTTCGGTGGGCGTCTGGAAGCGCATGGTGACCCGTTCGGAGGGATGGGGGCCAGGGTCCAGCCCGACCACGATGGGAGCAGTGGCGGTCTCCCAGACGGCCTTCGCGACGCCTTCCACGTCGAGTTGCTCGGTCCGTTCCAGTTCGGCGCGGCCGCGTCCCGGGCCCAGGCCTTTCTCAGCCAGGCGGCTAAGGGCGGCGCGGAAGTGAACGAGCGCGGGCTGGTGCAGGTCGAAGACGTGGGCGTCCAGGTAGAAGCTGTCGCCGGAGGGGACGGTGAGGCCATCGAGGTGAGCGACGCGGAAGACGAACGGGCGGGGCCAATCGGCCAGACCGCTGGGCGCGCCCCCGAGGGCGGTTCCCGGTTCGAAGAGGCGGGCGTAGACGGCGGCGGGCACGGCGTCGCGGAGGACGGTGCCAAAGGCACCGCGGACCACGTTGGCGCTCTTGCCGAGCGGGAAGTGAACCTGGTCCAGGGCGCGGAAGTGGAAGCGGAATCGGTAGAACTCGAAAGTGGTCACTATGTGGGCGCCAGGGGCGGAAGGCTCGTGCCGGATCAACTCCTGCCGAATATCTCCTGATGTATAATGGTAAGGCATTTGACTCTTGTTTTCCGCTTCGTACAGAGTTTGAGAGGGGGCTGCGTGAGTCCATCCGCGCCCCCTTTTTCTGTTTACAGGGAGCCAGGCGTAGGGTCAAATTGCGGAAATAGCAATTGAAGAAGGAATAAAGGCAGATGAAAGAAAAAGGTACAGTGAAGTGGTTTAACGCAGCCAAAGGCTACGGCTTTATCCAGCGGGAAAACGGAGAAGATGTCTTCGTTCATTTCTCGGCGATTCAAACCGAGGGATATCGCACTCTGGATGAAGGCTCCAGTGTGGAGTTCGAAGTGACGAAAGGCCCCAAGGGCCTGCAAGCCACGAACGTCACAGCGGCCTAGTTTATCGCTGCGGGCCGTGCCTGCACGGCCCGCCATCTCACCACCCGCCATCCCACATCCCGGAGGTCTATGAGCAAAGAAGACAGCATTGAAGTTACCGGCACGGTCCTGGAAAAGTTCCCGAGCGGACTGTTCAGCGTGCAACTCGAACACGAACGTGTAGTTCTGGCCCACCTGGCCGGCCGTTTGCGCCGCAACCGCATCCGCGTCCTGGCAGGCGATAAGGTCACCCTGGAATTATCCCCCTACGATCTGACCAAGGGGCGCATTACGTTCCGCCACAGATAGCCGCGGCGCGAACCTTCTCGCGGCCGGCGGTTCGAGATTCGGCGCCCTCCACCCTCCAGACTTCCCCTCGAACGCGGTATTGTACTATCCACGGCTTACATCCCGGAGCGCGCCGTGGTACAAGACATTGTGGAGACTATTCACAAACGCGCCGGAATTAGTTTACGCCGTCCCCGGTTCCCTGTTAAATTGTTGATTAGCATAGGCAAAGAGGTCTCTCATGAAAGAGCCTGAACGTCCCGCCGAACGCCGCAGCAAGCGCAACCGGAGCCTCGCCACCGATATACTCAAACCGGAGGCGGGCGTGGACAAGCCGAAGAGCACACAAAACCGTAACAGGAAGCAGTTGCACGACCCGGCGGAAGACCTCGCCGCCAGACTGGCGCGGAAAGTAGTAGGCCAACCCGCCGCGACCAAGGTCATTGTTCCCTACATCCAGATGTTTCAGGCGGGTCTGGCTCCCGAAGGCCGCCCGGTGGGCGTGTTTCTGCTGTTGGGCCCCACGGGAACGGGTAAGACCAAAACCATCGAAGCGCTGGCGGAACTGCTACACGGCAGCGAAAAGAACGTCCTCAAAGTGGATTGCGGGGAGTTCCAGATGGAGCACGAGGTGGCGAAACTGATTGGCGCGCCGCCGGGCTATCTGGGCCATCGCGAAACACAGCCCATGTTGACGCAGCAGAAATTGAACGCGGTGACGAGCGAACACTGCGCACTCTCCCTGGTGCTGTTCGACGAAATCGAAAAGGCCGCCCCTTCGATGACGCGCCTGCTGCTGGGTGTGCTGGATAAGGGTGTGCTGCGACTGGGCGACAATTCGACCGTCAACTTTGAAAAGAGCCTGGTCTTCCTGACCAGCAACCTGGGCGCGCGCGACATGACACGGGAGATGAACCCGGAGTTCGGCTTCCAATCCGCGCACGTCGCGGACCGCGCCGATCTCACCAGCAAGCTGCAGAGCATCGGCCTGAGCGCCGTCAAGAAGAAGTTCTCCCCGGAGTTCGTCAACCGCATCGATTGCATCATCACGTATCAGCCGCTGACCGTGGAATCGCTCTCGACCATTCTCGACCAGCACATTGTAGACCTGCAGAACCACGTGAATACGCGCCTGGGCGAGCGCAGTTTCACGCTGGACGTGCCCTTCGATACGCGCCAGTTCCTGCTCCAGAAAGGCACCAGCCAGGAGTACGGCGCGCGCGAACTGAACCGCACCATCCACCGCTACCTCACACAGCCGCTGGCCACCATGGTGGCGACCAACCAGATTCCGCCGGGCGCGCGCGTGCTGATGGAACTGGGAGAGGACGACAAGCTCAACATCAACGTGCTCGATGCGGGCGGCGCACCGGCTGCGGCGAACCCCACCGTACTGCTGGTAGACGACAACCGCGACCTGCTGCACTTCCTGGAGCGTCTGATGGCGGACGCCGGCTGGACCCTGCTCACCGCCGAAAGCGCCACCGAAGCCAAGCAACTGATGCAGAAGCACAAGCCCAACGCCGCGCTGCTGGACTACATGCTGCCGGATGGGAACGGCGTGGAACTGGGCGTGGAATTCCTCCAAACCGCGCCGCAGATGCTGGTGATTGTGATGACGGGGACGATCCTGCCGCCGGAAGAAGAAGCGCTCTGCGAAGAACACAATTTCCCGGTGCTCCGCAAACCCTTCCTGGCCTCGGATGTGATGAACCAGATCCGCAGCCGGCTGGCTCCGATCACCGCGCGCGCCTAGCGCAGTACCGGACTCTCAACGTTCAAAACGCAGGCAGGCGCGGCCCAGATAGATCTCATCGCCGGGGCGCAGTTTCTCGCCGCGGCGGTCTCCCGCAGGCACTTCAATCGATCTGCCTTCGCGAAAGACACGCGTCCCGAATTCGCTGGAATCGTCGCAGAGCCGGTACTCGCCGTGCTCCGCGCGGATGTGGGCATGCTGGCGCGAGACGGTGGCATTGGCTTCGTCCGCACCCTCTTCGAAGACTACGTGATTGCGCCGCACCACGCGGTGATCGGAATCGGTCAACTCCGCCATGCGTCCGAGATTGGTGCGCGCCGAGAGCAGCGTGTACTCGTCCCGCTCGGCCTTGCCCTTCACCAGCACGAGCCGCCCGGGTGACGCAGGGGCCGGCTCCAGCTCTGCATTCACAGGCGCCTTTACAGGCACGGGCGCGGAGGCATAATCGATTGCATAGGCGCCGGCGCCGGTTTCGGCGGTGCGCACTTCCACCGAGAATCCGCGCGGGAGTTCGCAACTGCTGCCTTCGAGCGCGCCGCGCACGTCTTCGCCGAGGCGCTCGCCGAAGGCGGCCTGCAAGAGGGTGCGCCGCTCCGAATCCGCGGCCACCAGCGTCACAGTGACAAGGGTAAAGGGAAAGATGCGGCGTCCGCGCGCGAGCGTCTGCACCTGACCGGCGATTTCTTCCAGGATGGCGCGGTGCACGAGCAGCAATTCGCCGGATTCGGCCGGGCCGAACATGCGCTCGGTCCAGCGCTCGAAACCGCGCTCGATGGTTTTCTCGATCTCTGAAAAAAGACTCATGTTCTAACACTCATGGCTGAATCAGACCCAGTTTCACGGCTGCGTTGACGATTTCCGCGGCGGCGGGCGCGGCCGCCGTACCGCCATAGACTCCATTTTCCACCAGCACGCTGAAGGCGATTTTGCGCGCGGCGCCGCCATACGGGGCGAAGCCGATAAACCAGGCGTGGGACGGGGCGTCGGCGAGTTCCGCCGTACCGGTCTTGCCCGCGATGGGCACGCTCGCAGCACCCGCGCGGCGGCCGGTGCCGCCGGTCACCACTTCGCGCATGAAGCGGCCGAGCAGACCAGCGGAATCGGCGGGCAGGACCGGCGCGGGCGCGGCGGTGCGCAGATTGTTCTCGCCCGCCAGCCAACGGCCCTGCGGCATGGCGCCGCCATTGGCCACGGTCGCGGCGACGCGCGCCATCTGAAACGGCGAGGCCACCACTTCGCCCTGCCCGTAGGCCGATTGCGGCAGCGACTTTTTCAATTCCGCCGCGGTATCGGGAGAGGCCGCGGCGATGCCGAGCAGCGTGGCGGTATCGTGCAGCGCCTCCGCGCCTACATCATACGAACCCAATTGCGCGAAGTAGGCATTGCAGGAGACCACGAGGCCATGTTCGAGATCGAGCGTGCCGTGCGCGTTCTTATCCTCCACGTCATCGCGGATGGGGCGTTTCGCGCCCTTGAGGAAATTGCCCGTGCGCCCATCCGGGAGGCGCACGCACTGGTAGCTCTTGTGCGCCAACTGCGCGTCCTTGCGCAGCGCGGCCATCGCGGTAACGACTTTGAACGTGGAGCCGGGAGGATAGAGTCCATAGCGGGCGCGGTCCAGGTAGGGGTTGGCCTCGTCCTGCACATCGCCTTCGACGGGCAGCGGGAAACTCACCGCCGCGAGCAGGTCTCCGGTGGCCGGGTCCATCACCACCGAAGCTCCCTTGGTCTGGCCGGACTGCTTCAATTGCGCGCGCAGAATCTCGGCGACCTTCACTTCGAGCCGCGCATCGATGGACATACGCACGTCGCGCGGGCGATCGAGCACGCGCCGCACCGCCGGATGCTGAGGCTCGCGGCGATGGCGCAACAGCGGCACAAGTTCGCGGTAATCGTAGCGCAGCACGCGATCCATCCTGCCGGTAGCGGGATTGGCGACTTCGACCAGGGTGGGCCGGTCGTCATAGCCGCGGAGGCGGCGCGCCGAATCGCGCTCCACGAAACTGGTGTTGGTGGCGCCCCAGCGGGTGCGCGTGCGCAGATCCCCGAGCAGATCGAACAGGAGGCCGCCGAAGGGATAGTGGCGGCTCCCGGCGCGCGGGCAGGCCGCATCGATATCGATGCCGAGAGCGCGGTAATCGGCGCGGTGCTTCTCCAGTTGACTCCAATCGCTGGTAGCGAGCGGCAGGCCGTTGCGGTCGAAGATGGTGCCCTTGGGAATCTCGCGCATGATTTCCAGCAGGCGCGGATTGTACTGGTAGCGGCGCGCGCCATCGGCCTGAATGACAAGGGTTCCGGCGCCCAGCGTGGCATCGCAGCGCACCACCTGGGTCCAGGCGGCTTTGCCCACCACGAGGGCGGCGGCGAGCGCGAAGACCGTACCCAGCGCGCGCACCTGCAGGCCGCCCGGGGGAGCGGGCGTGGCCGCGGCAGACGGAGCCGGCTTCACGGAGAGGGCGATCCCGAACATCGCGAAATTGGCGAGCATCGCGGTGCGCCCATAGCTGAGGAACGGCGTGACCACGCCGGAGAGCGGCAGCACGCCGAGCGATCCGCCCGCGATCAGCAG
>CAIRBY010000582.1 GCA_903876865.1 uncultured Acidobacteriia bacterium | reverse complement strand
GGGAGGTCGGGGCTTGCGGGGCGGGGGGTTGGCAGGCGAAAGCGCCTGCCCTACAAATGGGGCGAAGGGACGGTTGCGGAGGAGAAGTCGCTATGGGCGGGGAGGTCGGGGCTTGCGGGGCGGGGGGTTGAGCGGCGGAAGCACCTCCGGGAGAAGGATTCGCGATGGGCAATAAGCCGGGCGCGATGATGCTGGCTCCGGAAGCACCCTACCCGATTGCGGGCGGGGGGGCGCTAAGGACCGCGTCTCTGGTGGAGTATCTGCGGCAGCACTACGAACTGGACGTGATCGTGTTCCGGCAGCCGGGGGCGCCGGACCCGGCGGCGGCGTTTCCGACGGGGTACGCGCGGCGGGTGAGCGTGATCGAACTGCCGGCCAACCGGCGCAGCCTGACGGGCAGGGTGGTACGCAACGCGGGGCGGATTCTGCGGCGGGTGCCGCCGCTGGTGGACCGCTTCTCGGGCTTCGCGGCGGCGGTGGCGAACGCGGTCGCGGGGCGGCGCTACGAGATCGGGGTGATCGAGCATTTCTGGTGCGCGCCCTATCTGGAGCAACTGGCGGGCGTCTGCGAGAGTACGGTGCTGGACCTGCACAATCTGGAGAGCCTGCTGCACGCGCGCTGCGGCGAGGTGGATGGCGGGGCGATGGGCTTCGGCCACCGCGTGTTCCGGGACGCTTCGGCGGCGCTGGAACGGCGCTGGCTGCCGCGGTTCACCCAGGTACTGGCGACCTCGGAGACGGACGCCGCCGCCACGCGCGCGCTGGCGCCGGGTTCGCGGGTAATGGTTTACCCCAATGCCCTGCCGCTCTCGCCTTGCCCCGTGGGTGGGGACGAGGAGGCACTCGTCTTCTCGGGCAACATGGAGTACCACCCGAACATCCAGGCGGTGGCGTATTTCCGCGCGGAGGTGTGGCCGCTGCTGCGGGAGCGCTGGCCGAGCCTGGTGTGGCGGCTGGTGGGGAAGAATCCGGAGGCGGTGGGCCGCTTCACCGGCGGCGACCCGCGGATTGAGGTGGTGGGCGGAGTGGAGGACGCCATCGGGGAACTCGCCCGGGCACGGGTGGCGGTGGTGCCGCTGCTCACCGGAAGCGGGACGCGGCTAAAGATTCTGGAGGCCTGGGCGGCGGGATTGCCGGTGGTCTCGACGCGGGTGGGGGCGGAAGGGCTGCCCGTCCTGGACGGAGAGAATGCGCTGCTGGCGGACGGGCCTGTGGAATTCGCCGCGGCGGTAACACGGCTGCTCGCGTGCAAGGAGCTGAGAAGTACTGTTGGCCTTTCCGGCAGATTATTGCTGGAAAAGGAGTTTACATGGGAAACAGCTTGGAAAAAGTTGGCATTTTGACGCAGCCGTGGGTGATTGTGGTCCGCTATACTGGTATCCGTTAATGCGTTTCGCCGTTGATGCTCATGCCATCGGCCGCCACCTCACGGGAAATGAGGTGTACGTTCGGAGTCTTCTGAACGCGTTTGCCGCCCAGAATCAGGACGACGAGTTTGTCGCCTACGTCTCTGCGGAGAGTGCCGCGCATTCGCTTCCGGCCAACATCAAGACCCGGCGCATCGCACCCAACCCCTTTCTTCGCTTAGGTTTCGATCTGGCCATGAAGGTCCGCGCGGACCGTCCGGATCTGTTGCACGTGCAATACACGGCGCCTTTGGCGTGCCCGGTGCCGGTGGTGGTGAGCGTGCACGATGTGAGCTTCCTGGAGCATCCGGAATACTTCACGCGCGACCGCGCCTGGCAGTTGCAGTGGACGGTGCGGCGCACGGTGCATCGCGCGGCGAAAATCCTGACGGGCAGCGAGTTTTCGCGCTCTTCAATTTTGAAAGTATACGGCGATCTGGACGAGGACAAAGTGGTGGTGGTGCCGAACGCGGCGGCGAGTGAATTCCGCCCGATCGCGCGCGAGATTTCGGCTGCGGTGGTGCGGGACCGCTTCAAGATCACGGCGCCGTTTGTGCTCTCGGTGGGCGACCTGCAGCCGCGCAAGAATCAGATCGGGCTGATCCGGGCGTTTGCACGCCTGGTGAAGGCGCATCCGCAGTTGAAACAGAATCTGGTGCTGGCGGGGAAAGAGACGTGGTTCGCGGAGCAGGTGCACCGGGCGGCGCGCGAATCCGGCGTGGCGGACCGCATCCAATTCTGCGGGTTTGTGTCCGACGACGATCTGCTGCAACTCTATAACGCGTGCGACCTGTTCGTGTTCCCCTCGTTTTACGAAGGCTTCGGCCTGCCCGCGCTGGAAGCGATGGCGTGCGGGCGCGCGGTGATCTGCTCCCACACGTCGGCGCTGCCGGAAGTGGTGAACGGGGCGGCGATTCTCTTCGACCCCTACGCGCTGGACGAAATCGTACGGGCGCTGGCGGATCTGCTGCTGGATAACGAATTGCGCCTGCGCATGGAACGGCTTGGCCTGCAACGGGCGGCGCATTTCAGCTGGCAGAAGACGGCGCAGCGGACGCTCGAGGTGTTCCACGAAGTTTTGGAGCAATCACGTTCCACGAATCCGGTGTATTCCCGGTCAATAGCTCATAGATGACTTCTTTTTTTCGTGTACTCCTGCTGGCTTCCGTTTCCGCGTCGCTTTTGCCTGGCGCCGACCCCCTCACGGGTTTTCCCTTCGCCGACGAGACGCTGCGCTACAGCGTGAAGCTGCCGCTCGGCATGACGTTTGGCAGCGCCACACTGACCTCGGCGAAACAGGAGAACGGCTGGAGCTTCAACATGACGCTCGACCTGCCGCTGCCGATTGTGCCGATCGCGGACAAGTACGCGGCCGCTGCCAGCAAGGACCTGTGCGGCGGGACGCTGACGCGCACGATGACGCACGGTGTTCGCAAGGTGACGGAGAAGACCGAGTTCGACAACTCGGCCGGACAGGCGCACCGGCAGACGATGTTCCCGCTGGGCGGGGGCAAGAGCGACATCTCGATTTCCACCTGCGCGAAAGATGCGCTGACTTACCTTTACTACTCGCGCCGCGAGATGGGGCAGGGACGGATGCCGATTTCGGGACAGGTGCTGTTCGGCTCCGGCTACGACGTGAAGGTGGTCTACACGGGCGCGGTAGAGATCACGGTGAAGGAAAAGCCGGTGACGACGGACCACGTGAACGTGAGCGTGAAGGGTCCGGCGAGCGACGTGAGTTTCGAAGTCTTCTACGCCCGCGACGCGGCGCGCACTCCGCTGCTGGTGAAGATTCCGGTGAGCGTGGGCGCCGTTTCCCTGGAACTGGTGCGTTGAAATGCGGGTGGCGTTCTTCTCTCCGCTGCCCCCGGCGCGCAGCGGGATCGCCGACTACTCCGAAGCGCTGCTGGGCTCGCTGAAACCGCTGGTGGAGGTGGAGACCTTCGCCTCCGCGGAGCAGGAGTTCGATGCAACCCGTTTCGACCTGCCGCTCTACCACGTGGGCAATAACGGTTTCCACGCGTTTGTCTACGAGACCGCGCTGGAGCACGCGGGGGTGGTGGTGCTGCACGAGAGCAACCTGCACCACCTGATCACCGACATCACGATCCGGCGCAACGATTGGGACGGGTACGTGCGCGAGTGCGAATTCGAGGGCGGAGCGGAAGCGCGCGCGTTCGCCGAGCGGGTGCGCAGGCTCGAAGTGGGTCCGGATTACGAAGGCGTGCGCATGACGCGGCGGATTCTGGAATCGGCGCGCGGGGTGATCGTACACAGCCGATTCATGCGGGACGAAGTGCGCGAGGCGGGGTACAAGGGTCCGGTGGCGGTGATTCCGCACGGCGCGTGGATTCCGCAGGCGGACCGCAACGGCTTCCGGCACAAACTGGGGCTGGACGAACTGACGCCGCTGATCGGGATCTTCGGATTTTTGAAGCCCTACAAACGCATTGCGGAATCGCTGCGCGCGTTCCGGCGATTGACGCGCCTGGTGCCGAACGTGAAGATGATCCTGGTGGGCGAGCCGCACGCGGAGTTCCCGGTGGAAGCGATGATCCGCTCGATGGGGCTGGCATCGAGTGTGCGCGTGCTGGGCTTTGCGCCGATTGAAGATTTCGTGGGCTACCTGGGCGCGTGCGATATCGTATTGAACCTGCGCTATCCGACGGTGGGGGAGAGTTCGGGGACGTTGTTGCGCTCGCTCGGGCTGGGCAAAGCGGTGATGGTCAGCGAGGTGGGGAGTTTTCAGGAATTCCCCGACGATGTGTGCCTGAAGGTGCCGGTGGGCGCGGGCGAGGAAGACCTGATCTTCGAATACCTGAACCTGCTGGTGTCGCGTCCGGAAGTGGCGAAGGCGCTGGGCGAGCGGGCGAAGGATTATGTGGCGCGGGAGTGCAACTGGGCGAGCGTGGCGGCGCAGTACGCGGCGTTTCTGGACGCGGTGGCGCACGGGCGCGAGTACACGCAGCCGGATGCCGCGGTGGCGGTGACGGAAGCGAAGGCGGAGGCAGTGGAGACTCCGGCGGAGTATCTGCAATCCTGGGCGGTGAGCCCGGCCTCGGCGAGTTATCTGGCGACGCACGAGACGCGGCTGTTGAAGACGCTCGCGATCACGCCGCCGGGCGGACCGGGCGACCGCATTCTGGAGATGGGCGCGTACCTGCAGATCACGCCGGCGCTGCACAGCAAGCTGGGGTATGGTGAGGTGCGCGGCTGCTACTACGGCAAGCTGGGGAAGAGCGACCATCGCACGGTGACTTCGACGGAGGGCGAGCCGTTCGAGTGCGAGATCGACCACTTCGACGCGGAGAAGGACCGGTTTCCGTACGAGGACGAATCCTTCGCGACGGTGGTGTGCGGCGAGTTGATCGAACATTTGTTCGAAGACCCGATGCACCTGATGAGCGAGGTGAACCGGATTCTGAAACCGGGCGGGCACTTCGTGGTGACGACTCCGAACATCGCGGCGCTGCGGGGCATTTCGGCGATCCTGCAGGGCTACCACCCGGGCTTCTTCCACGCGTACATCCGCCCGGCGGAAGGCTCGGGGGAAGTGGATGCGCGGCACAATCGCGAGTATGCGCCGCGGGAGATTTATCAGCTGCTGGAGAATTCGGGCTTCGAGGTGACGCTGCTCGAGACTGGCGAATTCCGCGACGAACCGCATCCGGAATTCGGCTGGATTCACCACCTGCTGGAGCGGTACCGTTTCGGCACGGAGTTGCGCGGCGACGGCATCTACGCGGTGGGGCGGAAGACGGGCGCGGTGCGCGAACGGTACCCGGCGTGGCTCTACTCATGAGCGCGGCGTACGAAGATCGGGCGGTCCGCCTGGACGCCGGGACGCGTACGGTACACGCCGAGTTCGAACTGCGCAATACGACGGGCGAGACATGGCGTCCGGAGGACGGGTTCGGGGTAGGGTTCCACCTGTTCGACGCGGAGACGGGCACGCTGATTGTGGATGGCGCGCGGGTGCATCCGGCGGCGGACGTGAAGCCGGGCGAGAGTACGCGGGTGCGGCTCGGGTTCGACCTGCCGGGGGAAGACGGCGCGTATCAGGTGCTGGTTTCGCCGATGCGGGAGAACGTGTGCTGGTATTACGAGCAGGGGTGGCCGTTCCTGCTGGTGGAATCGACGACGGAGACCGGGGTGGCGCGGATCGACCGGACGCGGGTGGCGACGCGCTCGACGCTGGCGCGGGAGCGGGGATTGCGATCGCTGGGGCGGGCGTTCGTGCTGCCGTTTCAGACGATCTGGCGCAATCGCGGGCTGATCCGGGTGATGGTGCGGCGGGACATTCTGGGGCGGTACCGGGGGAGTTTCGGCGGGGCGTTCTGGACGGTGATCAATCCGCTGCTGTTGATGCTGACCTACTTTTTTGTGTTCGGCGTGGTGATGGGGTCGCGGTTTGAAAACGACCCGAGCAAATCCGCATTCGCACTGTATTTTCTGGCGGGGATGCTGCCGTGGCTGGCGTTCAGCGAAGCGGTGGGGCGCTCGCCGGGCGTGATGATGGAGCATCGTAATTTCGTGCAGAAGCTGGTTTTCGCGGTGGAGACGCTGCCGGTGAATCTGGTGGCGGGCGGACTGGTGACGGAGTTCTTCGCGGTGCTGCTCTATTGCGGATTTCTGCTGGTGGTGAAGCACAGCCTGCCGTGGACGGTGTTGTGGCTGCCGGTGCTGTTGATTCCGCAGATGCTGTTCACGGCGGGGATCAGCTGGTTTCTGGCGGCGCTGGGGGTGTTCGCGCGGGATCTGGGACAGGTGATCGGTTTTGTGCTGACGCTGTGGTTTTTCATCACGCCGATTTGCTATCCGGAGAGTCAGTTGCACGGGCATCTTTCGCCGTGGGCGGTGGCGTTGCTGGCGAAGAATCCGGTGTACGTGCTGGTGCATAACTATCGGGCGATCTTTCTGGGAGGGCAGGCTCCCTCGTTCGCGGCGGTGTGGAAGTTATGGGTGGTGAGCGCGGTGGTGTTTCTGGCGGGGCACGCGTGGTTTTATAAGCTGCGCAAGTCGTTTGCGGATCTGCTGTAGGGGCGGGGGAACGTCGAGACGAATCTCGACGCTGCGGACAGGAATGTCCGCGCCACGG
>CAIRBY010000581.1 GCA_903876865.1 uncultured Acidobacteriia bacterium | reverse complement strand
TCTGTTCGTGATGACGGACCAGCAGCGCGCCGATTGTTGGGGCGCCGCCGGCAACCGCCTGATCCACACGCCGAACATGGACCGCATCGCGCAGGAGGGCGTGCGTTTCCGCAGCGCCTACTCCGCCACCCCCACCTGCACCCCGGCGCGCAGCGCGCTGCTCACCGGACTCTCCCCGTGGCACCACGGCATGCTGGGCTACGCCGACATGGCGCAGCGCTACCCGCTGGAAAAGCCGCAGGCGATGCGCGACGCCGGCTACTACACCATGACCATCGGCAAGAATCACTACTCGCCGGTCCGCAACGGCCACGGCTACCAGAATATGCTGCTGGACGAACATTGCCCCTGCGGCAACGGTCCCGCGGCGCTGGCGGCGGCAGCGGCGAAAGGCCCGGTGGAACGCAGCGATTACGATTCCTGGTTCGCGCACGAGGCGCCCCTGGCGGACCCGCACTCGACCGGACTCTGGTGGAACGATTTCGAAGGCAAGCCCTACGCCCTGCCCGAGCGCCTGCACCCCACCACCTGGACGGGCGATTCGGCGGTGCGCTTTCTCAGCGATTACAACCAGCGCGAGCCCTTCTTCCTGAAGGTTTCGTTCATCCGCCCGCATAGCCCCTACGATCCGCCGGAGCGCTTCATGAAGCGGTACGCGGAGGCCGACCTTCCCACCGCGCAAGTCGGCAAATGGGCCTCGCGCTACGAGGCGCGCAACAGCGACCGCAACGACATCTGGCACGGCAAACTGGATGCCGCGACCATCCGCAAATCGCGCCAGGCTTACTACGGCTGCATCAGTCAGGTGGATGAACAGATCGGGCGGATTTTTGAGACGCTGGAGCGCCGCAACCTGCTGGAAGAGACGCTGATCGTCTTCACCAGCGACCACGGCGACATGAGCGGCGATCACAACCTGTGGCGCAAATCATATGGCTACGATGCCTCCGCGCGCATTCCCATGGCGATGCGCTGGCCCAAGGGCCTGATCGCGGCAGAGCGCGGGCAGGAGATGGATCAGCCCGTGGAATTGCGCGATCTGCTGCCCACCTTTTTGGATGCCGCCGGCACCTCTCCCTCGCGCCCGATCGATGGGCGCAGCCTGCTCGGGCTGGTCCGGTCGAAGGGCGCGGGATGGCGTGAGTTCATCGACCTGGAGCACGACATCTGCTACAGCCCGTCCAACCATTGGAACGGAATGACGGATGGCAAGTGGAAGTACCTCTTCCACGCCATGGATGGCGAGGAGCAGTTGTTCGATCTCTCGCGCGATCCGCACGAACTGAGCGATCTGGCCGGCGATTCCACCCACGCGGGCGAGTTGCGGCGCTGGCGGCAACGCCTGCTCGCGCACTTCGAAGAGCGCGGCGCACCGTTTCTGGACCACGGCAGGCTGGGACTGCGCGTCAAGGGGATGTTGAAGTCCCCCAACTTCCCGAAGCAGGCCTGAGCTACCTGGGCTGAGCTACCTGGGCTGAGCTACCTGACCGCGGGTGTGAAGGTGATCGCCACTCCGCCGCGGCCTTGCAGGGGGAGTTCGAGCAGGTCGCCGCGGGCGTAGGTCTTCACCGACTTGCGGACATCGCGCGGCCCGTCCCCATCGGCGAAGAAGGTGGCGGTGTAGGCGCGGTCGGCGTCCAACATCGGCAGGCGCAATTGCAGGTCGCGGGCGGAGTCGTTATTGACGATGCCCACGTACCACGTAGCGCCCTTGCGCCGCGCGATCGCGGCGAATTCGCCGGGGCGCCCGCCCAGCACGCGCGTATCGTCCCAAACGGTGGGCAGGTCGCGGAACCACTCCATGCCCAGGGACTCCTGCGTAAAAGCTACCGGGCGATCGTACCAGTAGAGGAACTGCAGCGGACTGTACAGCACCACCGCCAGCGCCATCTGGTGGCCCCAGGTGTTCTTGAGGCGCGGGTCGAGCCAGCAGTAGGTGTAATCGGCCGCGCCCGCCAGCATGCGCGTGAAGGGCAGCGTGGTGCTGTGCGCCGCATTGGGGAACTCCTCATTGCCGCGGATGCCCTCCTGCGTGAGCAGGTTCGGAAAGGTGCG
>CAIRBY010000580.1 GCA_903876865.1 uncultured Acidobacteriia bacterium | reverse complement strand
GGTCCCGCCCTTCCTTCGAAGCGTCAAATCTCCCCCACGATCAAAAGGCCCACCACCCCCTCAGCCTCATCGCCGCCCCGCCCCGTTGATCCCCGAAGTAGGGCAGGCGTTTCCGCCTGCCAACTCTTCCGGAGGGCAGTCGCCTTCCCTAATTCACAATCGTCGCCCCGTTGATCGCCCCGGCAATCTTCACCGAGAACTTCAGCGTCAATTCTCCCTCTCCGTCAATTGTCAGAATCGACGCGTTGCTCGTGCTCCCGTCTCCACCATCGATCACACCCAGCAGATTCCCCGCCGCGTATAGATCCGTCGGCGCGCCGCCGAACTTCGGACCCACCGCCGTGTCGTAGAACACATTCGTATCGCTCACCAGGTACCGCAGCACCTGCTGTCCCGGGCTATCCGCCGAGTAGAGATACTGTCCCGAAAGCGTGTTCCAGCACGGAGCGTGCAGGAAGCCCCCGCCCGGCTTCAAATAGGGCAGAGGACCACCCGCCGTGGAGACGATCTTCGCATTCACCACCAGCACTTCCTCGTCCGAGTGCGCGATCGTCACGTACAAGTTTGCTCCGCGTCCCACCATGCCGAACGGCGTATCGTTCAGCGGCGCTGCGGGCAGCGTCACCATCTGTTGCAGCCCGGTCAAGCCCGGCGCGCCGTTCGCGCCCACGCTCGCAATCGCGATCGTCCCGCTCTTCTCCGTGTACGCCACCGCGCCGTTCAATCCCACCACCTGCGCCGCGCTCCCGTCCGAATGCGCCAGCGGCGTTGAACCGTCCGCCGCCGTCTGCACCGTGTCACCGTACACCGCGAACGATTGCAGCGTGGTCTGTCCCAGCACGAACAGATGCGAGTGCGCGAACGCTACCGAGACCGGCTTGGACGCCGTCGCGATCAGTTGCGTCGGCTGCATCGTATTCCCGTGCCGCACAAAGATCGCGACATTCTGCGAATTGAAATTCACCGCCGCCGCCAGCGTGCCCAACGCCGCCACGCCGCCCGCGTTGCCGCCCGCGCCGCCGAAGCCATTGGTCGGCACATAGCTTGTCTCTTTCGTCTCGGTGTTGACCACCACCAGGTAGTTGCTGCCGCTCCCGTTCGTCATCGTGAGAAACAGAGGTTTCGGCGCCCCCTTTCCATTCGCGGCAAAAGCCTGCGCGTGCACACTGCCCGCCAGCATCGCGCACAGCGCGAGCGGCATTACTTTTTGAAGTTTGTTTAGAATCACCATGCCCCTACATTCGCTGGTACCCCGCAAAAAGTTACGCCAACTTCTTTTCTGCTTCGCACCAATAATTCGAATAATTCAACATCTGTACCCTCAGTGCATCGACCAAGACTGCACACGGAGGAAACACCATGAAAAATCGAATGCTGCAATTCGCCGGCATGCTCGCCCTGCTGGCCGTACTCGGAAAGTTCTACGCCGTCCCCGCCTTCGCCCAGATCAAGGCCGCGCTGGTCCAGGTCCGCGATGAACCCGCGCGCAACCCCTATTACCAGCAAGGCTCCTGCAATTCCCCGACCTTCCAATACTGTAATGTGAACTTCCCCGCCGTTCCGGCCGGAAAGCGCCTCGTGATCACCCATGTAAGCTCCCTGAACCTGATGCCCGCCGCGAATACCATCACCAGCACCGACCTTCGCGTGCTCAACGGCTTCATCAAGGCATTCTTCCCCGTGTCCGCATTGCCCGCCAATGGCGGCACTTTCAATTACGCCTCGAATGAAGTCACCTACGCGACCTTCGAAGCCGGAGAAACTCCGCAGTTCCTCACCTTCGTGAACAGCAACGCGAACTTCCAGCTGGTCGCGATCCTCAGCGGCTACACCATCGATATCCCGTAGCGCGACCGTACCTGCGGCAGGCAGGCGTTGCGCCCCTAGCCCACGGCTCGAGCCGGGCACCAACATCCGTTCGCCGTCAGCCAGCCTTCTGATGGAAGTCGGCGACCGCGATAATTTCGGCGGCCGCGATGCCTACCACGATTGGGTCCTCGCCAATGAGAACATGGCCCGCGTGCTCGCCGCCAAGGGCTACCACTACCAGTTCGTCTTCGCCCGCAACGCCGCCCACACGGACCGCGCCGTGAAACAGCAGACCCTCCCCGAAGCGCTCGAATGCATCTGGCAGAGCTACCCCGTCGCCGCGCCGAAACCGTGAGCCCGCGCCAGTCACACGAACACTAACTTTATCTTCGCCGCCCTTGCAGCAACATCACCCCGCAATGCCCCATGCGCCCCGCGTCGCCGTGCCACCATCGGGTCATGTAGCGCAGGCGTTTTCGCCTGCCCTACCTCTGATCTCATCGCCAGCTAGGAGATTCTCAACCGTGCCGTGCTTGCCTTACAGCGCCTCCGCATCGTAAAACCGTAAGGATCCTTACGGTTTTGCACGCTAAGCGCTTTAGATTCACTCCGACTCCGTAAGGATACTTACGGTCCAGCGCCGCCGCGCCTTCCTAACTCCGCACCAGCGCCGCGTGAATCACGCGCGCGATCGATTGCGTCAGCGCCCGCGGATACTCCGTGCGCGGCATCACCAGCGCCTGTTGCCGCACCAGCCGGTGCCCCGCCACGCGGAACAGTTCGATGAAGCGGCTCTGCCCGCGCAGTGAAAACTCCGGCAGAATCGAGTAGCCGAATCCCGATTCCACCAGGCACTTGATCACTTCCGTATCGTCCGCTTCCATGATCACGCGCGGCGAAATTCCCACCTGATGAAAAAAGCTGTCGATGCTCATGCGCATGTTGCTGCGCGGCGGATAAAACAGGAACGGCGCATTCGCCAGTTCTTCCGGCGGCAATCGCACAATCCGCGCACCGCTGCTGCGCGTGTGCGAAGGCCGCAGCCCCAGCAACTCCTCTTCGAAAAGCGGCAGCACCGAAAGCTTCTCTTCCGGCACCGGCATCGAAATCAGGCCCAGGTCGAAGTGGCGCGCCAACAGGCCGGCCACGATCTCTTCGGTGGGCGCCACCGTCACCAGAATCTCCGTCTGCGGGAAGCGCTTGCGCAAAATGCGCAGAGGCTTGCCCAGCCGGTAGATCAACGCCGTGGCTCCGGTCGCCAGATGAAACGGCCGCGTATCGCCCGCCGGATCTTTGCTGAAATCCTGCTCCAGTTCCTGCACCTGATGCAGAATCGTGCGCGCGTGTTCGGCCAGGCGGAAGGCGTGTGTGGTCGGCGTGATGCGGCGTCCCGTGCGCACAAACAGCTCCACCCCGAGCGTGGCCCCGAGCGCGCGCAACTGCTGGCTCACCGCGCCCGCCGTCAGGCCCACCATCTCCGCCGCGCTGGTCACGCTCGAAGTGTCCATCACCGCGAGAAAGACTCTCAGTTGACCGAGTTCCATCCGCCTAGACCTCTTTCCGCAACTGCTGCGCCGCGATCAGCAGCGGGTCCCACACCGGGCTGAAGGGCGGCGAGTAGGCCAGATCCAGTTGCTCGAATTCGTCGATCTTCATGCGCGCCGTGAGCGCCGCCGCAATCGTATTGATGCGGCCCGCCGCGCCGTCTTCGCCCGTCACGCTGCCGCCGATCAGCCGCCCCGTGGCGCGGTCCGCAATCAGTTCCACCACTGTCCGCGCGCCCTGGTAGTAGCGCGGACGGGAGAGCGCTTCGATGCGGGCCGCCACCGGCGTGAAGCCCTCCGCGCGCGCCTCCGCCACCGAGAGTCCCGTGGTCGCAAAACCCATCCCGAAGATCCCCACAATGGACGTGCCCACAATCCCGGGGAAGCGCTCCCGCGCGCCCGCCGCGCACGCCCCCGCCACGCGCCCCATCTTGTTGGCCGTGGTGCCGAGCGGAATCCACGTGGGACGCCCCGTCACCAGATGCGTGCACTCGGCGCAATCGCCCGCCGCGAACACGCCGCGCAGATTCGTCTCCATGCGTTCGTCCGTGCGGATCGCGCCCGTCCGCCCGAGCTGAATTCCGGCCTCGGCCGCGAGTTCCACGTTCGGCTGGAAGCCCGCGCTCACCACCACCATGTCGCACGGCACCCCTGCCACCTGAGCCGCTTCAATCGCGCTCACCGCGATTCCGGTGCGCAGCTCCACGCCGTGCTTCTCCAACTGCGCGCGCACCTCTTTGGTGAAGGCCGCGTCTTCGCGCAGCAGCGCGTATTCGGAGCGCTCCAGAATCGTGACCTTCAGCCCGTTGCGCCGCAGCGCGTCCGCCACTTCCACGCCGATGTAGCCGGCGCCGATCACCACCGCGTGTTTTGGTTTGCGCTCGCGTACGAAGCGCCGCATGCGTTCGCCATCCTCGAGCGTGTGCAGCGAAAATACGTGGGGCAGATCCGCGCCCGCAATTCGCGCCTTGCCACCGCGCGCGCCGGTCGCCAGAATCAGTTTCTCGTAGCCCAGGCGCGCGCCGGAGTCCAACACCAGTTCGCGCCGCGGATGAGAGATCGCGATCACGCGCGTGCCGGTGCGCACATCCACGTTGCGGTCCTTGCTGAATTTTTCGGGAGTGTACGCGATCAGTTCGCGCGCCTCGCGCACGCGGCCTTCCACCAGATAGGGCAGCCCGCATGCGCCGTACGAGATCACGGGGCCTTTCTCCAACACCACGATTTCCAGCTTCGGATCGATGCGCCGAGCCCGCGCCGCCGCGCTCATTCCCGCGGCCACGCCGCCGATTACGACCAGGGCCATGCGCGTCTAGTCCTCGGGATTCATCTTCTGCACAAAGTCCAGAATGTCGAAGGTCTTGATCTTGCGGTCCGGGTAGTAGCTGCCCACCGCGTCGGTCTCATCGGTGAAGATCTCGAAACTGGTGGCGAGTTTGGTCATCACCAGCAGTTCGATATTGCGCTTGTTGAGGTTCACCAGCTTCACGTTGCCGCCGGCTTTGCGCATCGTCATCACACAGATGACCAGCGCCCCCAACCCGGTACTATCGATGTAATCGACGCCCGCCAGATTGAAGACCAGTTGGTTCTTCCCGGCAGCAGTCTGCTCCGCTACCTTTTCCCGCAGCAGGGTGGCTTCCTTGCCGACCGTGATGCGCCCTTTCATTTCGAGGATGATCACACCCTCGCGCTCGCGCTGTTGGATTTCCAGAGCCATAAGTTAGCTTACACCGGCATCGCCTGACCGATGCGGGCCTCCACCGTTTCCATCGCCACCATCTCGATTGCGTCCCACGGGCACCCGTCCAGAAATGCGCCGTCCGGACCCTGGCCGATGCACTTTCTGCACCCGATGCAGAGCAGCAGGTCCACCTCCACCCGCCCGAACGGCGGGTACTCTGCGTCCGGCACCCAATACATACACTCCGCCACGGGACAATAGGCCACGCACACGGGCGAACCCGCGCAGCCGGTACAGCACTCCGTGACCACCGCCAGTTGTTTCGGGCGCTTCTTGCGGGGCGTGGAAATCCCTGCGGATTTCGGCTCCAGCTTGAGAGCGCCCGTGGACATGCCGAGATTATGACACAGCGCCCGGAATTACGGCTCCAGCGTGAATTCCAGCGTGATGTTGGTCTTATAGAGCTTGGAAACCGGGCACCCGGATTTGGCGTTGTTGACGGCCGTTTCGAAGGCCTCCTTGCTCGCGCCCGGCACCTTCGCGGTCAGGTGAAGGTGGCTCTCCGTGATGGCGAAACCATCCGCCAGTTTCTCAAACGTGATGGTGCAGACGGTGGCGAGGCTCGTCGCCACCAGTCCGGCGCCGGCGAGCTGAGCCGAGAGCGCCATGGTGAAGCAGCCGGCGTGCGCCGCTGCCAGTAGCTCCTCCGGGTTCGTCCCCTTGCCATCCTCAAAGCGGGTGGTGAAAGAGTAGGGCGTGCTTTCCAGCACGCCGCTCGCGGTCGAAACCGTGCCTTTGCCGCTCTTCAGATCGCCCGTCCACTGTGCATTCGCTGTACGTTTCATAGAGTCTTCCCCTGGTTCCAATAGGAACCTCCATTGGATGCATGGCGAGGGCCATAGGAAACATGAGAATTTGAAGTATGGCAAGCCGGCGCATCGAAGAACAGTTGGAACTCCTCAGCCAGTTGCGCGGCGGCGGCGCGGAGATGGCCGCGCCCGCGCTCCGCAAGGCCTTGAACGACCGCGTCAATCTGGTGGTGGCCAAGGCTGCCGCGATCGCGGCCGAATTGGGCGCGGCAACCCTGCTGCCGGAGCTCCTGTCCGCCTTCGACCACCTCTTCGAAGACGCGGTGAAGCGCGATCCGCAATGCTGGGGCAAGGTGGCGCTGGCCAGGGCGCTGCTCGACCTGGGGCACCGCGAATCGCCCGCGTACCTGCGCGGAGCCGTACACGTGCAAAGGGAGAAGGTCTGGGGCGGCGAGGCCGATACGGCGGGGCCTTTGCGCGGCATCTGTCTGCTGGCGCTGCCTGCCTGCCCGGACCTGCCGCGCGAGCGCGTGCTGCGCTACATGGTGGATGCGCTGACCGAGGAAGCCGCTCCGGTCCGCTCGGATGCCGCCCGCGCGCTGATCGAAATGCAAGGCGACGATTGCGCGCTCCTGCTGCGCCTCAAGGCGCGCGCCGGAGACGCCGACGCCTCCGTGACCGGGCAGGTACTCGAAGCGCTGCTCGCGCTGGAGCGTCGCGACGCGCTGCCCTTCGTGCAGCAGTTCCTGAAACCGGAACTGGGTGAAGTGGCGGAAGAGGCCGCACTCGCCGTGGGCTCGTCCCGCACCGCCGAAGGCGCGGCCATGCTGCTCGCGTGCTGGCCCGGTGCGCGCGGGCAGGAGTACCGGCAGGCGCTCTTGCGCGCGCTCAGCATCTCCCGTCAGGACGACGCGCTCGCGTTCCTGCGCCAACTCGTTTCCGAGGGCCGTCCTCAAGACGCCGCCGACGCCCGCGCCGCACTCGCGCTCTTCCCCGATAAGTAAGCTTCGTGGCGGCCGCCAATCCGCCCCACCCGAGGAGTTGGCAGGCGGCAAGGCAACCGCGGGCGAAGAAAGGCAACTGTCACGCAAAGCCGCGAAGGCGCAAAGCAAAACAAAGTCGGAAAGGTCCTCAGCGATTTGCTTCTGCGTGGCGAACATACTAGACTGGACGCCCGCGCAGGGAAACCCGAAGTAGGGCAGCCGGTTTCGCCTGCCCTACCGTGCGTCTTCGATGGCGCCGATTGGCCAGAGAGAGAGCCGGGGGAACCCTTGCCCTTCTTTGCCTTTCTTTGCAGCTCTGCGCCTTTGCGTTAGAGGATTTTCCCGCGGACAAAGAAGGGCAACTGTCACGCAAAGCCGCGAAGGCGCAAAGCAAAACAAAGTCGGAAAGGTCCTCAGCGATTTGCTTCTGCGTGGCGAACATACTAGACTGGACGCCCGCGCAGGGAAACCCGAAG
>CAIRBY010000579.1 GCA_903876865.1 uncultured Acidobacteriia bacterium | reverse complement strand
CCGTTACTGCATGCCGCCGACATCCAGCCGGGCACGTTGATTCTGGCGGTGGGCGCCGATTCGCCGGGCAAGCAGGAACTGGACGCGGAGATCCTGCGCGGGGCGGCATTGCTGCTGCTGGATTCGCGGCGGCAGTGTGAGAAGCTGGGTGAACTGCAACATGCGCCGGAGCACTCGGGCCGCGCCCGGGAAATCGGGGAATTCTGCGCGTCTCCGAGCCGAGTGAGCCCGACCGCCGTCACGGTGGCGGATTTTACCGGGCTTGGCGTCGAAGACCTGTTCATCGCGCAGCATTGCTGGGAATTCCGGGAGGGGAAATGAAGATCGAACAGTTCGAGATGGAGCGGATGCAATCCACCTGGGAGAATCTGGTGGAGTTCGACATGAGCGAGAGCGGCGTGCGCCCGGTTTCCTTGCGCGAACTCGGCGAAATGGGGCTGGATCTGGAGGCGCTGCTCGAGATGCCGCTCGGCTACAGCCAATCCAACGGGACGCCCGGACTGCGCGAGGAACTGACGCGGATCTATCCCGGTGCCACCGTGGATATGGTCGAAGTGACCAATGGCACGAGCGAGGCGAATTACCTGCTGGCGCTGGCGTTGCTGCGCGAGGGCGACGAGGTCGCTTTTGAAGTGCCGAACTACATGCAGTATGGCGGGGTGCCGCGGAGCCTGGGGGCGAAGGTCAACCCGTTCCGCCTGCGCATGGATCGGGATTGGGAGCCGGATTGGGCGGAGTTCGAGCAGGCGGTGAATGAACGGACCCGCCTGGTGTACATCTCCCATCCGCACAATCCGACGGGCAGCGTGCTCTCGCTGGAGGCGATGCAGCGCATCGTGCGGCGCTGCGAAGAGGTGGGCGCCTATCTGCTGGCGGATGAAGTCTATCTCGGCGCGGAGATCTCGCGCGAGCGCACGCGCAGTTTCTGGGGTATGAGCGATCGCGTGATCGTGACCAGCGGCCTATCCAAAGCGTACGGGATTCCGGGAGTGCGCATCGGCTGGATCGTGGGTTCGGAGGCAGTGGTGGCGGCATGCTGGAGCCAGCACGACTACATCACGATCGGTCCCAACAAGATCTCTGACGCCGTGGCGCGCGTCGCGGTACGGCCGGAGAATCGCGAGAAACTGTATGCGCGCACACGGGCGATTCTGCAGCACAATCTGCCCCTGATGCGGCAGTGGGTGGCGAGCTTCGAAGGCTTCCTGACGTTCCGGGAGCCGCAGGCGGGCGCGCTCTGCCTCTTGCGCTATGCCTCTGCTACGCCGAGCATTGAGATCGCCGAGCGGGTGCGCGTGAACCAGAGCGTACTGATTGTGCCCGGTTCGCAACTGGGGTTGGAAGGCTACCTGCGGGTTTGGCTGGGCGGGAAGCCGGAGTACGTGAGCGAAGGTTTGCGCCGCATCGGCGTCGAATTGCTGGCGGAGAAGGAACGCGCGAATGGCTGAGTCCGGCGACGGACTCAAACGCGAACTCGGACTGCGCGACCTCACCTTCTTTGCGGTCGCGTGCATCGTGGGCACGCGTTGGATTGCAGCGGCGGCGCACGCGGGCCCGGGCGCCATCACGCTCTGGCTGCTGGCGGCCATCCTCTTCATGGTGCCGCTGGCCATTGCCGTTGCCGCGCTGGTGGTGAAGTATCCGGGCACCGGCGGACTCTATCTCTGGACGCGCAACGATTTCGGCAAGTGGCACGGTTTCCTCTGCTTCGTGGTCTATTGGTTCGGCATGGCGATCTGGTTTCCCAGCGCGGCCATCTTTTACATGAGCGCCGGCCTTAGCGCGCTAGGCCCGCGCTATGCCCACCTGGCGCAGAATCGTCCCGTGGTGCTGGCGGTTTCGCTGGTGGCGATCTGGATCGCGCTCGGCACCAATCTCGTCGGGCTGAAAGTGGGGAAGTGGACCCAGACCATCGGCGCGGCCGCGACGTGGCTATTGGGCGCGCTGCTGGTCGCGGCCGCCTTCGCGATCGGTTCCCGGCACGGAGTGGCCACACCGATGCAAATCTTCCCGAAGTGGGATTGGGAGACGGTGAGCTTCTGGTCCGCGATTGCATACGCCATGAGTGGTCTGGAACTTGCGGGATTGATGGGCGGAGAGATCCACGATCCGGAACGCACCCTGCCGCGCGCGGGTTGGATCGCCTCCGGCGTGAGCACGCTGTTTTATGTTTCGGCCACGGTCGCGATGCTGGTGATTTTGCGCCCGGGCCAAATCAGCGAAATGAACGGCCTCACCGAAGTGGGCCGTGCCGCGGCCGAATCCCTGCATTTTCCCTTGCTGATGCCGGCGATCGCCATCCTGGTGCTGCTGAGCGCGGTGGGGCAGTTTGGCGGAATCGGCACCTCGGTCTCGCGTCTGCCCTTCGTCGTGGGCGTGGACCGCTTGCTGCCGGCCGGTTTCGGCAAGGTCCATCCGCGCTGGGGCACGCCCCATATCGCGATCTTCACTCTGGGATTGCTGGCCAGTTTTCTGCTGGTGGCGATTCAGTTGGGCGACACCATGCGCGCGGCCTACCAGGAACTGGTTTCGCTGATGGTGATCACGGGCTTTCTGCCCTTCCTCTACATCTTCGGCAGCGCCTGGAAGGCAGGGAAGCGATGGAGCGCCGTTTCCGGTTGGGCAATCACGCTGCTGGCGATTCTCTGTTCGGTGGTGCCCACGGCGGAAGTGACCAACGTCTGGCTCTTCGAAGGCAAACTGATCTTGGGCACAGCGGCCGTGATCGGCCTCGCCGGGTGGCTCTACCGCAGGACGAAATAGTGCATTACCAGCGCGCGTGGACCGATGCGCGAATGCTGGCATCGTAGATGCGCCGCACCGCGGCCATTGCCTCCGGAGAGAGTAGCGGCAGTCCGCTGGCCGCGCAATTATCCTGCACCTGCGAGGGTCGCTTGCCGCCCGGAATGGCGCAGGTCACGGCATCGAACATCAGAATCCAGCGCAGCGCGAACTGCGCCATGCTGACGCCCGCGGGCAACAGCGCGCGGATCTCTTCCACCGCGGCGAGGCCGGTTTCGTAATCCACACCGGAGAAGGTCTCGCCCCTATCGAAGGCTTCGCCATGGCGATTGAACTGGCGATGATCGTCACTGGCGAACTGGGAATCGCGCGTGAGTTTGCCGCTCAACAAGCCGCTGGCCAGGGGCACCCGCGCCAGAATCCCGACCCGCCGCAGTTTGGCCTGCTCGAAGAACAACTCCGCCGGACGCTGCCGGAAGCCGTTGAAGATGATCTGGACGCTCTGCACGTTGGGGTATTCGATCGCCTTCAGCGCCTCTTCCACCCGCTCCACGCTCACGCCGTAATGCCGGATCTTTCCAGCCTCCATCAACCGGTCGAGCGCGCCGAAGAGTTCGGGGCGGTAATAGACGTCGGTGGGCGGGCAATGCAGTTGGACCAGATCCAGGCAATCGGTGGAGAGATTGCGCAGGCTGTCTTCGATGAAGCCCGTGATGTTGGCCTCGTTGTACCCATCGGCGGTGTGCGGGGAAAGGCGCCGTCCCGCTTTGGTCGCGACGATGATTTCCTCCTTGCGGTCGCGCTTCAACTGCGCGATCAGCCGCTCGCTGCGCCCCATGCCATAGACATCGGCCGTGTCGATGAAATTCACGCCACAGTCGATGGCGCTGTTCAATGCGGCGAGCGATTCGCCATCGTCCACGCTGCCCCAACTGCCGCCGATCGCCCAGGCGCCAAAGCTGACCTCGGAGACCTTCCAGCCGGTTCGTCCCAATTCACGGTAGTTCATCTCTACCAACTTACCGCGCCTGAGGATGCGGGGCGGGGATTACGGCTTGCCGCAAAAGGCGATGGCCTGCGCCACGCATTCCTGGAGGCTCAACGTCTCCGTATCCAGAACCAGCCCCTTGCGCGTGTACGGATAATCGCGCACCATCTGCCGCACCAGATCGCCGGTCAGGTCCAGGCGCACCGGGTCGGGACCACGGCCCTGAAAACGGCGTACGGCGGTCTCCGCCGAGACTTCGCACTCGATCCACAGCGGCTGCAGTTGCAGCACGCGATCGCGATCTTCGGTGTGGCCGTAGGGCGCATCCAGCACCGCGCCGGCGCCGGCTTGCGCGAGCAGTTCCGCCGCCAGTTCCATGGCGCGATAGGCCGCCTGACGGTCCGCGCGGGTGTGCGCGGCATGGGGCAGAATTCGCTGCCGTACCGCGTCCATCGAAAGGTGCGGCAACTTCAATTGCGCGGCCACAGCCGCGGCGATCGTGCTCTTCCCGGCGCAGGGCGGACCCGCGAAGACGATCGTCATCGGCGCCTACTCGATGACCTTTTTCTTGCGGAACCAATCCAGCAGCACGTCCCGCATCAGGCCGACATCGTTGGGGAATTGCAGCCCGCTGGTGCGCAGGTTTTCGTTCGCCTGCTGGTTGCCCGCGGTGAAATCGCTCACCACCAGTGTGTACTCCTTGTCGGGGTCCACCTTGCGGTCTCCCAGGACCACGGCAGGCAGATCGCGGCCCTTGAACGTGCCCGTTACCAGGCGGTTATCGAACGGCATGATGTTCCAGATATGCCGCTCCAACAACTGTCCCTGCGGGATCGCGTCGCGCACGCCGCCCTGATTCATGAAGGCGAAGTCAGAGCCCGTCTGCTCGCGCATCGCGCGCTCGATCACCAGTTTCGTCTCCCGTTTATCAATCGCGCGCTTTGAGACTGCCAGCGGCGTATCCACCTGCTTGGTGACCTCGTCTTCCCAGTGCTTCACCTGCGCAGCCACATCTTCGGCGGGCGCGAGTTGCGTGGAATCCACCACCATGTGTTTCCATTCCCAGGAAGCGGGAGCCTTCTTCCCGGTATCCACTTTCAGGTCCAGCCGGCCCAACTCTTCCGCGTAGCTCTTCACGCGCACCACCACGCGCCCATCCAGCGTGAGCGGCTTTTCCATGCCGCTGTGGATGTGCCCGCTCACGATCACAGGGATCTCCGGGACCTTGCTCAGCAGCTCCTGCTCCTCGCCGCCCGTGATGTGGCCCAGCAGGACGATGAGGTCGCTCTTGTCCTTGAGTTCGCGCGCGTATTTTCGCGCCGTTTCCACGAGCGAAATCGTGTGCCATTCTCCCATCGCCGCGGGGATGGTCAAGGTCTTCAAACTCTCGGTCATCGCGCCGATCACGGCCACGCGCAGTCCATTGACCTTGAGGATCACGAAGGGTTTGGGGTCGAGCAGCCCGCCATCCGCGCCCACAATGTTGGAAGAGACAATCGGGTACTTGGCCGTATCCAGGAACTTGCGCGCCTGCATCCAGCCGTAATCGAAATCGTGGTTGCCCAACGTTCCCGCGTCCAGGCCAAGCAGGTTGGCAATCTCAAACACCGGAAGGCCGTGGAAGATAGTGGAGACCGGTGAACCCTGCGCCACATCGCCGCCGTTGAGGAAGATGCAATCGGTGCAGTTGGCGCGTTCGCGGCGCACCATTGCGGCCAGATAGGCGAAGCCGCCGTGCTTGTTCTCCAGCGGCAGCAGGCGGGAGTGCAGGTCATTTACGTGCAGGATTGTGAGGGTGCGGATTTCCGCCGTCAGCGCGGTTGCGCAGAGCAATGCCAAGGCTAGACAGCGGGTCCATCTCTTCATATTCCGCCTATTGTACCGTGTGCTACCGTTATTCCCGTATGAAGCGTATCCGCCGGATTGCCACCGTCACGCTCCTCCTCGTGGCCGCTGCCGCCGCTCAATCTGTCCCGGTGATCTTCGATACCGACGTGGGTAACGATGTGGATGATGCGCTCGCGCTCGCCATGCTCCACGCCCTGGATTCGCGCGGCGAATGCCGGTTGATCGGCGTCACCATCACTAAGGACAATCCGTGGGCGCCTGTCTACGTGGATCTGGTGAACACTTTCTATGGACGCGGCCACATCCCGGTCGGCATGGTGAAGGGAAGCCGCGTGACGCCGGAGAATGCGGCCATGATTCAGGCGCCCTCCGAACGCCGCCGCGCCGATGGGTCTCTGGTTTATCCCCGCCGCCTGGCCAGCGGCGCCGAGGCTCCCGATGCCGTCGCGCTGTTGCGCCGACTGCTCGCCGCCGAGAAGGATGGCAGCGTGGTGGTGATTCAAGTCGGCTTCAGCACCAACCTGGCACGCTTGCTCGATGATCCCGCGGATGTGGAACTGGTTCGCCGCAAAGTGAAACTGCTGAGCGTGATGGCGGGGAACTTCGTTCAGCCCAAGCCCGAATTCAACGTGCAGAAGGATATCGCGAGCGCGCGCAAACTCTTTGCGCAGTGGCCCGGCGAGATCGTCATGAGCGGCTCCGAGATCGGCGAATCAATGCTCTTCCCTGCCGCGAGCATCCAACACGATTTCTCCTGGACCGCCGATCACCCCGTCGCCGAAGCGTACCGCACCTACATGAAGATGCCCTACGACCGCCAGACCTGGGACCTCACGGCCGCGCTTTACGCCGTCCGCCCCGAGGCAGGCTACTTCGG
>CAIRBY010000578.1 GCA_903876865.1 uncultured Acidobacteriia bacterium | reverse complement strand
GGAGCGGGCGGAGTGGCAGATTTTCGGGGAGGTGTTCAACGTGTTCAACTCGGCGAATCTGAGCGGGTACGAGAATAATCTGCTGGCGCCGGGATTTGGACAGGCGACGAGCCGGTTCAGCAGTGTGTTTGGGACGGGCGGTCCGCGGTCTTTCCAGCTGGGGACGCGGCTGTCGTTTTAGGGGGAAGGGGGATAGGCGGGGGAGAACGCCAGATTAGCCGGACAGGCCACGGAATACGATGGCCTGTCCCACAACTGATGCAAATCCTTGCAACCTGGAGGGGGTGCGGCGCCATCCAAGGAACTATGGTCTGGAGTTCGAGAGTGACGGCTGCGGTAGCACCGCTATTTTTTGTGTTGGCGGTGGCCGGGTTCGGGCAAACCGCGGCTCCGGTGGCGGACGATAATACGCGGGTGTTCGGGGTGATGCCCAACAATCGCACGACGGAGGCATCGAAGCCGTTCGTGGCGATCTCGGCGAAGCGCAAGCTGACGATCGCGTATAAGGATTCTTTCGACTGGCCGGTGTATCCGACGGCGGCGGCGTTCGCGGCGATTTATCATTTGCAGAATCAGAACCCCTCGTTCGGGCAGGGGATGAGCGGATACGCGAAGCGGTTCGCCTCGGCGTATGGCGATCAGATGATCGGCAACATGATGACGGAAGGGTTCATCCCGGCGCTGACGCACGAAGATCCGCGCTTCTTCCGCAACGGACAGGGGACGAAGAAGCACCGCTTGAAGACGGCGCTGATGCAGATTCTGGTGACGCGGACGGATTCGGGCGGCAGGACTTTCAATCTGGCCGAGTGGGGAGGCAACGCGGCTTCCGTGGCCATCTCCAATGCGTGGTACCCGGACACGCGCACGGCGAAGGACAATGCGCAGAAGTGGCTGGTGGCGGTGGGGACGGACACGCTCTCTAACGTGATGAAGGAGTTCTGGCCGGACATCAAACGCGCCATCACCAAGAAGCACGCCGCCCCCGCGACGCCTGAAGCACCCACGAAATAGGGGAGCTAGCCGGCGTTGATATCGGACTCTTCGAGCACGCAGATCGCATCCAGATTGCGATACTTTTCGGCGTAATCGAGGCCATAACCGACGACGAAGCGATCGGGGATTTCGAAGCCGACATAGCTGACGTGGACGGGGCGCAGGCGGCGTTCGGGCTTATCGAGCAGGGCGGCGATGCGGATGGAGTGGGGGCGGCGCTGATCGAGCACCTTCATCAGATAGTTGAGGGTGACGCCGCTATCGACGATGTCTTCGACGATCAACACGTCCGCGCCTTCGAGCGAGATATCGAGATCTTTGGTGACTTTGACTTCACCGGAACTGGTCTTGCCCTTGCCATAGGTGGAGATGCCCATGAAATCGATCTGCACGTCGCGTTTCATGGCGCGCACGAGGTCGGCGGCAAAGAAGACGGCGCCTTTGAGGATGCAGATGACGTGAAGATCGCCGGTGGGGTAATCCTCCGAAATCTTCTCGCCGAGCTGGCGAACGCGCTCCTGAATCTGTTCGGAGGAGATGAGGACTTTGAGCTTGGGATCGATCATGAATTTAACCGTTAGCTAGATTTGAACCGTGGGCGAGTTCCCATTATCCACCGAGTTTGATGCGCGCGCTCATGGGTCCGATGTGAACATGGGCACCGGTGGCTTTACCGGGAACGGCCTGGCGGAAGGCGAAGTAGGGGATGTGTTTGCCGGTGAGGTATTCGAGCAGCCAGCGGCCCTCGGGCTGATCGGGGTGGACGGCGACATCGACGCGTCCGCGGTGGTCGAAGCCGAGCGAGCGGTGGAGGGCGGTTTCGCCCATGGCGCTGACGGGCAGGGCCTTGCCGAAGTGCTTTTCGAAGGCCTGCTCGACGCCGGAGAGTTCGGCGAGGTTGAAGACGCCATCGCCTTCAAAGCGGTCGGCGAGTTCGGCGGCGGACTGGGGTTCATGGGCTAACTGGAGTTCGAGGAGCTCTTCGGCGCGGGCCATCTGGGTGAGTTCGCGGGTATAGCGGGCGCGGAGTTCGGCGAGCTCGCTCTCTTTGCGGGCGGAGTCGAGGTCTTCGCGGAGGGGGTTGAGGGAGTTCTGCGCGGCGATGCCGGCGGTGACGAGTTTCTGGCCGTCTTCGAAGGCCTTGAGGCGGCGGTCGACGCGGCGTGCGGCGGCGGCCAGCATATCATCCGCCTGACCTTCGGTGAGGCCGCTGCCATAGATGGTGCGGCGGAGGAGGGCATCGTCCTCGGCATCGGCGAGGGCGGCTTCGGCGCGTTCGAGCTGGGCGCGGGGGGCGACGCCGCGAGCGACGAGGGAGCGGAGGTAATCGATGCCGGCTTTGGCGCGCATGACTTCGGGCGAGTCGAGCGCGGGCGAGTCGAGCGCGGGCGCGGGCGCCGGAGGAGGCGGAGTCTGGGCGCAGGCAAAGCTCGCGCAGGCGGCCAGCAGCACTCCCGGAAGAAATCGCATGAACCCTCAGTATAGCGCCGGCGAGGGTTGGGGAAGTGGAAGCGGTCACGCAATTGTAGCTTCCACCAGCTAAGATAATTTCTGCCATGCGTAAGTTTGCCTTCTGCGTTTTCGCGCTCGCGCTCGCGGGGCTGGTTGCCCAGCAGAGCGCCCTGTTTCCGACCCTGAAGAGCAATGTCCCGATGGGGAAACAGGCTGCGGGGATCTTTCTGGTTTCGAGTAACCAACTGCTGCGCCCGTGGGGCGAGCAGACGGTGATCGCGGGGCGTCCGGTGGATATGGCGTTCGATTCGGAGCGGCGATTGCTGGCGGTGTTGAACACGCGCAGCATCCTGCTGCTGGATGGGAGCACGGGGACGAAGGTGGCGGAGATCGCGACGCGGAGCACTTCGTACGCGGGGCTTGCGTACCGTCCGGGGAACCGGGAATTGTGGGCGAGCGAGACGGCGCGCAACGGTCCGGACGCGATTTTCATCGCGCAGATCGGGGAGAACGGGATGCCGGGCGAGAACAGCCGGATTGCGTTGCCGGGGCATCCGCTGCCGACGGGGATTGCGTTTTCGGCGGACGGAGCGTTCGCGTATGTGGCGATGAGCCGCGACAATCAACTGGCGGTGATCGACGCGAAGACGCATGAGATTGTGAAGCGGATCGACACGGGGATCGCGCCGTTCGGAGTGGCGGTGAGCGGGGGCAAGGTGCTGGTGAGCAATCGCGGCGGGCGGCGCGCGGCGGGGAGCGATACGGTGGCGCCGTCATCGGGCTCGAGCGTGGTGACGGACCCGGTGACGGGCTCTTCGGTGACGGGCACGCTGAGCGTGATCGATGCGAAGACGCTGGCGGCGCGGGAGATCGCGGTGGGGCTGGCGCCGGCGCAACTGGCAGTGGCGCCGAGTGGAAAGCTGGTGGCGCTGGCGAATGCGCACTCGGATACGGTGAGCCTGCTGGACGCGGGGACGCTGACCGGGAGCACGGTGAAGATTCCGACGTATCCCGAGGCGGCGCTGGGAAGCCAGCCGATTGCGATGGCATGGGCGGCGGACGGGAACACGCTGTATGTGGCGTGCGGCGGCAACAACGCAATCGCAGTGCTGCGGCAGAGCGGCGGCAAGTGGCAGGTGGCGGGGGCGGTGCCGACGGCGTGGTTCCCTTCGGCGGTGGCGGTAGCGGGAGACGGTTCGCTGCGGGTGCTGAACATCAAAGGGGTGGGCAACACGGCGGACAAGAAGGGCACGTTCAGTTCGCTGCAATACGAGGGTTCGCTGGAGCGGATTCCGGCGCCCACGGCGGCGCAGGTGGCGGCGGGGACGCGCGAAGTGGCGGCGGCGGGGAGTCCGAAATTCGAGGCGGCGGGCGGGATCGCGAACCCGGTCTCGCTGGGCATCAAGCACGTGTTTCTGATTGTGAAAGAGAACCGCACGTACGATCAGGTGCTGGGGGATATCGCGAAGGCGAACGGGGACGCGAAGCTGGTGATGTACGGGCGCGAGGTGACGCCGAACCATCACGCGCTGGCGGAGCAGTTCGTGGTGCTGGACAATTTCTACACGGGCGGGGCGATCAGCTTCGACGGGCATCAGTGGCTGATGCAGGGCTTTGTGAGCGATTACGTGGAGCGGGCGTTCGCGGCGTCTCCGCGCGGGTATGCGTACAACATGGCGGACGCGCTGGTGGTGGCGCCGACAGGGTTCTTCTGGCAGGCGGCGGCGAAGCCCTTGAGCCTGCGGATTTTCGGCGAGTTCCAGTTGCCGGCGCGGTGGGACCCGGCAACGCAGAGCGCGGTGGACATGAACGAATCGCAGGACCGCACGTGGACGGAATACTGGAACGCGTACAAGGACGGCACGTGGCCGGGCCTGGTGGGAGCGCGCTCGGGCGTGCCTGCGCTGGCGGCGTATTCGAGCAAACGGTACCCTTACCCGACGCTCGCGATCAACGATCAGATTCGCGCGGAGGAGTTCCTGCGGGAGTTCGGGGAGCGCGAGAAGGCTGGCGACATTCCGCAGCTCACGATCATCTCGCTGAACAGCGACCACACGAATGGGACGCGTCCGACGGTGCCGAGGCCGCGCGCGATGGTGGCGGACAACGATCTGGCGCTGGGGCGGATCGTGGAGCGGATTTCGCATAGCAAGGTATGGGCGGACAGCGTGATTTTCGTGACGGAAGACGACGCGCAAAACGGGGTGGATCACGTGGACGGGCACCGGACGATCGGGTTGGCGATCGGGCCGCACATCCGGCGGGACGTGGTGGATTCGAACTTCTACAACCATACGAGCATGATCCGGACGATCCAGGAGATTTTCCGGATTCCGCAGCGGACGCGGGCGCTCGGATCTTCGCGGGCAATGACAAGCATCTTCACGGCGAAGAGCGATCTGAAGGCGTATGATAAGCTGACGCCGGGGGTGGCGCTGGACGAGATGAATCCGCCGCTGCGGCAGTTGGCGGGGCGGCAGTTGTGGGGGGCGCGCCAATCGATCGCGATGAACTTCAAGGCGATCGACGATGCGCCGGCGGAGACGCTGAACCGGATTTTGTGGTGGGACGCGAAGGGGTGGAACGCACCGTATCCGAAGGTACAGTCTAAGGTGACTGGCAATGCGGTCCACGCAGACGGGCGGTAAGTAGTACCCTATAGGGAGGAGTATTCTCTGACCACGCAGGACCTACAACCAACCGTCGAACCTGAACTCGATATCCCCACATGGCTGATCGCCGTCCGCGCCGCGGAGGCGAAGAAGGCCACCGACATCAAAGTGCTGGATCTCACGGACATCACCGCCTTCGCAGATTATTTTGTAATCTGCACGGGAGGGAACAAGCCGCAGATTCAGGCCATCAGCGATGAGGTGGGCTTGCAGATGAAGCATGTCGCACGGGAATTGCCCCACAGCGTCGAAGGCTACAACCAGGCCGAATGGGTGCTGGTGGACTACGGCGATCTGCTGGTGCACGTTTTCTCGCCGCAATCGCGGGAGTATTACGATCTGGAACGCTTGTGGCGCGGCGGCAAACTGATTCCGATTCCGCCCGAGTGAAGATTTTCCTGTATTACATCGGCAAACCGAAGGACGCGCCCGCCAACGCCATCGCGGCGGATTTTTTGGGGCGGGCGGCGCGGTACTCGCCGTGCGAGATGCGGGAGATCAAGCCGGAGCGGTTCGATCCCTGGGAGCGCCACCCGACGGCGCGCAAGATATTCTGCGATCCCGCCGGAAAGGCAATGGATTCGGTGGCATTCGCAAACGTAGTTTCCAAGGCGGAGATGGAGGGGCGGGACCTTCTGTTTCTGATTGGCGGCCATGACGGGCTGCCTGCGGGATGGGCCGCGCGCGCGGATGCGCTGCTCTCGCTCTCTGCCATGACTTTTCCCCATGAACTGGCCCGCGCCATGCTGGCGGAACAGATTTACCGCGCATTTGCCATTTTGCGCGGCCACCCCTATCCACGGTGAAGTTGATTTCAGATTTGCTCCACCGTGCCTGATCGCGTTAACGTAAGGTTTCCATGTCTTGGTTCAAGCGGGACAAAGGGGATGACGAGAAACTCCCCAAATTATCGGACAAAGACCGCCGGGTGCGCACGGAAGGCCTGTGGCAGAAGTGTGAAGGCTGCCGCCAGATCATCTGGAAGAAGGACCTGGAGGCGAACTGGAACGTCTGCACCAAGTGCGGGGCGCACAGTCGCATCGACGCGGTCACACGGCTGAAGCTGCTGTTCGACGACGGCGAGTTCACGCGCTACGACACGGAGCTGCGTTCCAGCGATCCCTTGGGCTTCGTGGATAGCAAGCCCTACGGCAAGCGTCTGCTGGCGAGCCAGGAGGCCACGGGGCTGAGCGACGCGATGATCGCGGCGGAAGGCAAACTGGGCGGGCGCGCGGTGCAGATTTGCGCGATGGAGCCGCGGTTCATCGGCGGGAGCATGGGCTCGGTGGTCGGCGAGATGATCATGCGGGCGATCGAACGCGCGGTGGAGAAGCGGCAGCCGCTGTTGATCGTTTCGGCATCGGGCGGGGCGCGGATGCAGGAAGGCGCGGTCAGCCTGATGCAGATGGCGAAGATTTCGGCGGGGCTGATGCGGCTGGACGAGGCGAAGCTGCCGTATATCAGCATCCTGACGGACCCGACGACGGGCGGCGTGACGGCGAGCTACGCGATGCTGGGAGATTTGAATCTGGCGGAACCGGGGGCGCTGATCGGCTTCGCGGGACCGCGCGTGATCGAACAGACGATCCGGCAGAAGTTGCCCGAGGGATTTCAGCGCAGCGAATTTCTGCTGAAGCACGGCATGCTGGACGCGGTGGTGCCGCGCCTGGAATTGAAGCAGTACATCGCGACCGCGCTCACGTTCTTCGCGGACTAAGTGAACTACCCCGATTCGGTACAGTTTCTCTACGCGCTCGGCAACGAGGTCAAGACGGCCAAACTGGGCCTGGAGCGCATCACGGCGGTGCTGGAGGCGCTGGGACGGCCGCAGGACCGGCTGCGCATCGTGCATGTGGCGGGGACGAACGGCAAGGGGTCCACGTGCGCGATGATCGAAGCGGCGCTGCGGACCGCGGAGCACAGCACGGGACTCTTCACCTCGCCGCACCTGGCGGAACCGACGGAGCGGATCGCGATCGACGGCGCGCCGGTTTCGGCGGAGCGCTTCGCGGCGGCGTTCGACCGCGTGCACGGGGTGGTGGAGGAACTGCTGGCGGCGGGCAGGATCGACCTGCACACCACATACTTCGAGACGGTGACGGCGATGGCGCTGCTGCTCTTCGCCGAGGCCGAGGTGGAGTGGACGGTGCTCGAGGTGGGGCTGGGCGGGCGATTGGACGCGACGAATGTGGTGACACCGGAACTGTGTGTGATCACGGCGATCGATTTCGATCACGAGGCGTTTCTGGGACGGAGCCTGGAGGCGATCGCAGGGGAGAAGGCGGGGATTCTGAAGGCGGGCGTGGCGGCGGTGTTTTCGCGGCAGCGCGCGGAGGCGGCGGCGGTGCTGGAAGTGCGGGCGGCGCAACTTTCGATTGCGGTGGCGCGAACGGAAGCCTGGAGCATCGACGAACTGGAGATGGATGCGCGGGGCTCGCGCTTTCTGCTGGTGGGGGAGCGCGAACTGCGGATCGCGTGTCCGCTGGCGGGGGAGCATCAGGTGGAAAATGCGGCCACGGCGGCGGTGGCGCTGACGCGGCTCGGGATTTCGGATTCGGAGATCGAGGCCGGGATTGCGGCGGCGCGGTGGCCGGGGCGATTGGAGCGGGTGAGTGAGAAGCCGGAGATTATTGTGGATGGCGCGCACAATCCGGCGGGGGCGCGGGCGCTGGCCGCGTACATCGAGCGATTCTACACGGGCAGGCGGGTGCGGTTGATTTTCGGGGCGATGCGCGACAAGGCGCTGGACGAGATGAGCGGCATTCTGTTCCCGCTGGCGGAAGAGGTGATCGTGACGGCGCCGCGGCAGGCTCGCGCGACGGCGCCGGCGGCGATTTGCGGCCTCTCCGACCATCCCCGGCTGCGCACGGCGGCACATCTGGAGGAGGCGCTGGAGATGCTGCGCGGGTGTCCGCCCGAGGACGCGATCTTCATCACGGGCTCGCTGTTCCTGGTGGCGGAGGCGCGGCGGTTGCTGGTAAAGTGAGCGAACCGATGAGTCTGCTGCGCTCCATTCTGTTTTCGACGCCGATGATTGTGCTGTGCACGATCGTGATGGGCAGCCTCTCGCTGATCGATTCGTTTTTCGACCGCACCGGCAATTCGCAGCACCGGATCGCGCGCATCTGGGCCAGAATGCTGCTGGCGGTGAGTTTCATGCGGGTGCGGGTGGAAGGGTTGGAGAGGCTGGACCCGAACGGCGCGTACGTGTTCGTGGCCAATCACGGCAGCTTTATGGATATTCCGGCGCTGCTGACTACCCTGCCCTACCAGTTCCGGTTCTTCGCGAAGAAGGGGCTGTTCAGCATTCCGTTTCTGGGCACGCACCTGCAGCGAGCGGGGCACTTGCCAGTGGACCGGTCGAGTCCGCGAGCCTCGTTGAAGAGCATGATGGAGGCGGCGCGGATCATCCGGGAGCGGCGCATTTCGGTGTTGAATTTTCCGGAGGGCGGGCGCTCGCTGGAAGGGCTGCACGAGTTCAAGGAAGGTCCGGCGTACATCGCGATCAAGGCGGGCGTGCCGGTGGTGCCGGTGGCGATTGTGGGGGCGCGGGAGTTGCTGCCGATGGGGTCCGGGCATCTGCGGGCGGGGAGCATCGTGGTGCGGGTGGGCGAGCCGATTGCGACGGAGAGCATGGATACGGGCGAGCGGATGGCGCTGACGCTCAGGCTGCATGACGAAGTGGGGCGGTTGCTGGGGATGGCGGAAGAGGGGTAGGGGCGGGCGGGGAATTGGCAGGCGGAAAGGGCTGCGCTACATTGCGGGCGTGGCTGGTTGGCAGGCGGAATCGCCTGCCCTACTTTGCGGGCGTGGCTGGTTGGCAGGCGGAATCGCCTGCCCTACTTTGCGGG
>CAIRBY010000577.1 GCA_903876865.1 uncultured Acidobacteriia bacterium | reverse complement strand
CTCTGCGTGCGCGCTCCTGCGCCGGCAACTGCCAGTACTCATCGTGATCCACGCCGGCTGCCACCCAACTCGCAGTGCCGTGCGCAAGCGGCGCCAGTTCGAGCGAGCGCACCACCTCATCCGGCACCGCGTCCGTACGCGCGGGCATCCTCCCATGCGTCGCGAAGTGCTGGAGAGCGGCGAAATTGGCCCATTCGTCCAGCCCCTCCCACAGTGGTTGCTGCGCGCAGTAGTATGCGCCTCGAACCAGAAAGGCGATCCAGACGACGAACAGCAGATGGCGGCGTGCCGGCAAATTACTTCGTTTCTTTCATCGACGCCCACGCATCGTAGGCCTCGATCAGACCAGCCGAATTGCCGGGGTGAACGATGACGCGGTAACGGAACCGCACCGGTTGGCCGGGGCGTATGGTGAGGCTGCCGTCGCTCGCCTTGTCGCCTTCGAAATCGTGTATGCCGAAGACATTTGCCGCGAGCAGACCGTAGCCGCGCGCATGCCAGTAGGTGGGGGGGCGCAGATTCGCGGGATGATCGAAGAGCGCCACGCCCACTGCGACATCGTTGATCTTGCCCGAGTAATCGACCCATTCGGAACGCTTGCCCCACACGTTCTTCTCGGTCTGCCGGTTTTGCGCGTTCACCATCTTGCCGGTGCGGACCGGCGTGGCGATATCCTTGGGCTGTACCTCTTCGAGCGCCGCAGCCAGGCGTATGGCGAACATTCCATCCTTCGTATCGCCGAAAGTGACCGCGACCTGTGGCGAGAGCGTGATATCGAAATCGATGGTGCGCAGGTTCGGGTCGGAGTAGAACGTCATCTTGCGGCTCTCGATCAGCAGCGTCTCTCCGCTCGGCGTCTTCCACGCGAAAGTGGCCGCGACGGTGCCGGATTTCTTGCCGCTCACCAGTTTGTCCACGGATTGCAGCACCACCTTCCCCTTGCCTTTGCCGGGCACGGTTTCGCTATCTTCGTTGGCCCAGAAGTTGTACCCGTTCACATCGGCATGCGTGAACCAGAGTCCGCGATGGTGGGGCTCGTTGTGGAGTTCGCCGGGCACGTCCGGGATCATCGGGTAGCCGCGCGTCACCACGATGCCGCTGGCGGTGCGCAGCGGGTGCAGGTACGGCTTGGGCGTGTCCGCCCCGATGAAGAAATCGGTAAACGGCTTGCCATCGATTTCGACGGAGATCTTGTCTTTTCCAGGCTGCGTAATCTTGACCTGTCCGAAAGCGGGCAGGCTCAAGGCCACTACCAGCAGGGCGTGCTTCATGCTGCGGCAATTCATGCGGTGACTCCGGCGCTCACGATGGAGCGAATCTGGCTGACGGTGTATTCCAACTCTTCGTCGGTGGTGTAGAAGTGGGGCGCCACGCGGATGCCCGCGCGCGGACGGAAATCCACCAGGATCTGGCGGCGGGCCAGTTCCTTGGTGACTGCATATCCCTCGGGCACGTCCAGCACCACCACGCCGCCGCGTTCAGCCGGGTTGCGGCAGGTGCGCACCGGGAAGCCCGCCTCCCCGGCGAGCGCGATCAGGCGCTCCGTCTGGCGAATCGACTTGTCCCGAATGGCCGGCACGCCGATCTCGTTGACGATCTCGTAGCCGGACCGCGCGGCGTACATCCCCGGCACATTGGGCGTGCCGTTGAGGAAGCGGAAGCCATCGGCCGCATAGCGGATCGGTCCGCCGTCGAAGAGGAAGGGCTCTTCGTGCGCCATCCAGCCGGTGGCTGCGGGTGTGAGCTGCGGCCACAGGTCGCGACGCACGTAGAGATACCCCGCGCCCGGGCCGCCGCAGAGCCATTTGACGCTGCCGCCGGTGGCGAAATCCACGCCCAGCGCGCGCACGTCCACCGGCAGCGTGCCGGCCGATTGGTAGAGATCGGCCACCACCATTGCACCCGCCTCATGCGCCCGGCGCGTGATGGCGGCCAGATCCTGCACGTAGGAACTGCGGAAGGCCACATGAGAGACGGAGACGAGCGCCGTCTCTTCGTCGATCGCCGCGAGAATATCTTCCACCGGCAGCGTGAAGCCGTCGGGCGAAGGCACCGTGACCACTCGCGCGCCGGAGCGTTCCAGCGAGTGGTAGATGTAATTGTTCGAGGGGAAATTCAGGCCGTCCGTGACCAACTTATTCCGCTTCGCACCCCAATCGAAACACGACGTCACGATGGACTGGCACACGGAGACGTTCTGCTGCATCCCGGTCTCGCCCTCACCGGCGCCGATGATGCGCCCGATCAGGTTGCCCACCGTGATCGGCATCTCCCACCAGCCCTCTTCCCAGGCGCGTATGCCGCGCGTCGCCCACGTCTCGGCGTATTCGGCCATCCGCGTGCGCGCCCGTTCGGGCATGGCGCCGAGCGAATGGCTGATCATGTAGGTGGTGTGGGCGAGGATCGGAAACTCCTTGCGCCACGCGAGCAGCGGGTCGTTGTCTGCCTGCAGCCCGTTCACTGCCGGATCGTCCATTCTCGGAGCATCCATGGGTAATATGGTAGCGTCATGTACGACCCTCTCGCGCCCCTGAATCTACAGCCGGCCCGCTACACCTGCTACCGCGCCGCCGGACCCATCGCCGTGGATGGCAAACTCGACGAGCCTTCCTGGCAACTCGCGCCCAAATCCACGCCCTTCGTCGATATTGTGACCGGCGAACCCGGCTGGTTCGATACCCGCGTGGCGCTGCTCTGGGACGACGACTACCTCTACTTCGGCTTCTGGGTCGAAGAGACCGATGTCTGGGGCACCATGACTGCGCGCGATTCGAAGATCTGGGAAGAGAACGATGTCGAGGTCTTCATCGCGGGCAAGGACGCCTATTACGAATTCGAAGTCAACGCGCTCAACACCGTATATGAGGTGCTCTGGTTCTGGAAGGACCGTCCGCTGCCGCCCGGCTTCGATCCTGCGAAGGAGCGCATGCTGGTGCTGGATGGCGTGGGTGGCCACGTCCATCCGCGCGGCGAACGCTGGGGCTTTCTGGATTGGGATTTCCCCGGCCTGCGCACGGCCGTACACGTGGATGGCGTGGTCAACAGCCGCACCAATACCGATCGCGGCTGGACGGTGGAACTCGCCTTCCCCTGGAAGGGCCTCGCGCACATGGCCGACGGGCGATCTCTGCCTCCCAACGACGGCGACGTGTGGCGAATCGATTGCTCCCGCTTCGAGAAACTCGGCCTCAATCGGGAAGTGCTGGACCCCTGCGTCGGCTGGACCTGGAATCGGCACGGACACTACGATTCCCACATTCCGGAAGTCTTCCCCTACGTGACCTTCTCCAACAAGCGGGTCGGCGAGTCCGCTTAGGCT
>CAIRBY010000576.1 GCA_903876865.1 uncultured Acidobacteriia bacterium | reverse complement strand
GCCCGCACGCTCTCCGCTGCGTGGGACGCCTTCCGCTGGCGCCGCTTTGAAACCCGCGCCCTGCAACGCTTCGCTCGCATCGTGGTGATGTCCGAAAAAGATTCGGAGATGCTCGCCGATCCCGCAATCGGCGTGAACAGCGTGGTGATCCCCAATGGCGTGGATCTCGCCCGCTTTCGCGCCGCCCCGGAAGTGCCCGGCGAGCACCTGCTCTTCATCGGCAGCTTCCGCCACTTCCCCAATGTCACGGCCTACCGCTTTTTCATGGAGCAGGTGTGGCCGTTGCTGCGCGCGAAATTCCCGAACCTCATGCTAACTGTGGTCGCGGGCGCGGACTATCTGACCTACTGGCGCGCCTTCGCCGATACGCCCGAACCCGCGCCCGACGAACGAATCCGTCTGCTCGATTTCGTCAGCGACGTGCGCCCGCTCTACCACGAGTGCAATCTGGTGCTCGTACCCACCACCGTTTCCGCCGGCACCAATGTGAAAGTGCTGGAGGCGATGGCGATGGAGCGCGCCGTGGTCTCGACGCCTTCCGGTTGCGCCGGCCTTGGTCTGCTCCACGGTCACAGCGTGTGGGTGGCGGAGACCGCCGAAGCCTTCGCCGCGGCCATCGCCACCCTCATCAAAGATACCGAACGCCGCCGCCAGATCGCGCAAGCCGCCTATGGCGTGGCCCAACGCAATTTCGATTGGACCGCCATCGGCGAACGCCAGCGCGACCTCATGCGCGAACCCTGAGAGTTACGTTTGCGAGACCAGGTGGCCCGAGATACAGACCTTCACCACGCCAGAAGCCGGCGCGTAACCTGCATAGGCCAGGGATACATAAAGATAATCCGCATAAAGCACAACCGGGTTGCTGGAGACAAATTGGTCTGTAGCTAACAACGATTGAACCGGCATGATGGTATAAACCCCAGATCCCCCGCTGGTCAGGTTCGTGTTCAACTGCACATACATCTGTGTGCCAGTTGCCGGCCCGGCTCCCGCGACATTTACGTAGTCGATAACCAAGCGGTAGCCGGCTGGAATCGAAACGACTTTCCCCCAAGTCCCTAAATAGTTCAGATCGACGATGGCCGAAAACGCGCCGCGCGCGTTATTATCCACGTCTTTTACCAGCGCCGCCTTTACCTGGCCCCAAACCTTCTTGGGCACCGCCACGGAACCCGCCGTCACAATTGCGCCCATCACGGCGAACGCCACCAGATGCTTCTTCCAATTCGTGATCATGCTTACCTCCTCCGATCGGGGCCGCAGCCCGTCTCTTCTAGCGAAAAGACCGAATCGGAGGAGATATTGGTAAGAATCGCCGATTATTTTGCGCTCAGAAGGTTCGCAAACATACGGTACGCACCCGGCACGCCCGCCGGCAGTTGGCGGAACCACGACATCGCCGAGAAGATGTAGACGCCCTTACCGTAGCGCGTCCAGATCTCGCCGCCTTCGAGCGGCTGCTCGCCCGGATCCTGCGACGCGATCACGGTCTGGTAGCGCGGATCCCACTGCGCCGCGAAATACAGCCCGCGCTCCTGTACCCAGCCATCGTAATCCTGCGGATTGATGTGGTTGGGGAATTGCAGCAGCGGGCTATCCGGATGCGGGAACGCGACCGGCGCCTCTTCCACCGTGACGCGGTACTTGTTGCCGCCCGGCACAGCGAAGGGATACGGTCCCAGGTTCGTGGTCACCGGCTGCGCGTTCTGCCCGAAGGTCAGTTGCGGCGGCGGCTGCGGTTGATTGGAGTTGCGCTGCGCATTCGGGTCGGGACTGTCGCCGGTCTGGTACTGCACGATGTAGGTGCCGCCGTTCTTCACATACTCCAGCAGCCGCGGTTGATTGGCGCGCAGATCGGCGCGGACGTTGTAGGTTCGCACACCCGCCACAATCGCGTCGTAGCGCGAAAGGTCGCCCTGCTCCAGATCGCTCTGGCTCAGCAGAGTGACTTCCAGCCCCAACTGCCGCAGCGCATCCGGCATCTCATCGCCCGGGCCCATGATGTACCCGACCTTCTTCGCCGTCACCTTGATATTCGCGCGCACCAGTTTGATATCGGAGGGCGGGAAGATCGTCTGCGGCGGAATGTGCGGATAGGTGATCACCTGCACACCGTTGGCAATATCGCGCCCGTTCACCTTTGCCACCGCGTGCAGCGCGGCCACGGTCTCCCCGGCGGGCGGCGTCACGTCGAACGTGAGCACGCGCTGCTCGCCGGAAATCGGGATCTCAAAACTCTGCGAAGCGGGCGATGCCTTCCACCCCGCCGGCACGTCGAGCCGCAGATCGCCCTTGGCATTGGCCACATTGGCCTGCACCGAAACCTGCACTTTGCGCGCTGCCGTATCCGGGAAGACCGCCACCGGTTCCGGCAGATTCACCGCCACCGCCGGCGTGACCACGAAGGGACGCACGCGTTCGCCCAGAGAGCGCTCCGCATACCGGTGATGCACCGGACGCACCAGTTCGAGCGCCGCGCCTTCCACCGTCACGCGCACACGCACCTGCGCCGCCGCCGGAGTGTCGGGCTGGCCGATCAGCATCTGGTCGTCCACCTGATACACGTCCGCAGTGGGCTTCTTCACCAGCCAGTAAGGCTGCGTGTACGCCTGCCCCGCCGGCACCGTGAGGGTAAAGGCCACGTCCGCCGTCTGGTTGTACCCGAGCGGGCCCGGCTTCGCCGCGCCTTCCTCGTTCCAGATGCCTTCCACGCGCGCGCCTTCCAGAGTGACCTTGGCGGTGGAGCGATTGATCACGGTAGCGCTCACGTTGACCGTGCCGCCCGGCGCCGCGTCCGCCTGCCGCGCCTGCGCTTCCACGTACAGCCCCGCGCAGAGCGCGATGGCCTCATCCAATTCGGAGAGCTTGACCTTGGCCAGCGGGTCCGCGATCGCCGCGATCAGCGGACGCACCTTCACCAGCGCCGGAATCACGCGCTCGGGATGAGCCGGCTCGTAGGTGCGCAGCGCCTCGTCCAGAATCGCCTTCACCGCCGCGCCGCCCGGCAGACGGTTCCAGGTGGTATCGATGCCTTCGAACAGATCGTGCTGCGCCGGAGCGCCGCCCGTAATCGTGAAGGTCGCACGTCCGGCTCCGGGACGCCGCATCGCGCCCGTGCCCTGGCTGTGGTGCATGCTGCGGCTCAACACCGCGAGTTCTTCGTAGGAGTAGCCGAGAATCGGGTTGAACGCACCCGTGTCGCATTCCGGCCCCGCCGGCTCCGCTGCCGGTGCAGCCTGGCCCGCGGCCGCAGTTTGGCCCGCCGGCGCGGGCTGTGCCGCTGCGCCGCCGCGCCCGCCGCGTCCACCTCTTCCCCCGCCTGCCGCCGCTCCGCCCGCTCCCGGCGGAGGTCCGCCGAAGCCCTGTGCCTGCACCAGACGCTTGGCCTGCCACACCTGCACGTACTTCAACTGTTCCGGGAATTTCGTCGGGTCCGCCGCCGCGGTGAAAGCTTCCTTGCCGAGGATGGCGGAGGTCTGGTGCTGCCCGTGCCCGTCGCGCGGAGTGCCGCTGAAGCCCAGCAGGATCACGTCCGGCCGGTAGCGCCGCACCACCCACACCACGTCGCCCAGAATGCGATCATGGCCCCACTTTTGCAGCGTCTCTTCCGGCGTCCGCGTGAAGCCGAAATCGATGGCGCGGCTGAAGAACTGCTCCGCCCCGTCGATCTGGCGCGCCGCCAGCAGTTCCTGCGTGCGGATCAGCCCCATCTGCGGACCCTGCTCGCTGCCGATCAGGTTCTGCCCGCCTTCGCCGCGCGTCAGCGAAAGGTAAGCGGTGCGCATGTGCCGCCCGCGCGCGAAATACGCCAGCACCGCCGTGCGTTCGTCATCCGGATGCGCGGCAATGTGTAGCACCGTACCCAGCTCATTCAGTTTGTAGAGGGACTGTTCAATTTCCGCCGCCCCCGAAAAAGGCCGCTGCGCCCCCAGCGGAGCCAACGGCACGATGCCGAGTAGAAGCGTGATCCCAAATTTGCGCATGTCTCCACATTCTACCGAAGTAGCGCGTGGCCGTAAGTAGGGCAGGCGTTTCCGCCTGCCAAGGCATTTCTGCCTGCCAAGGCGTTTCCGCCTGCCAAATCTTCGGGCGTGCCTGGTTGGCGTCCCGCCCTGCCGCTCTAAAGCAAGTGGCCCATTTTTTCGCGCTTGGTGCGCAGGTAGCTTTCCCGCGTATCCAACTCGTCCGCCACGCAGGGAACCCGCTCGGTGACCCGGACGCCGGCGCTCTCCGCCGCTTCCACCTTTTCCGGATTATTCGAGAGCAGTCGAATCTCCCGCAGCCCGAAGTAGCGCAAGATCGCGCCCGGCAGTTGATAATTGCGCAAGTCGCTATCGAAGCCGAGCAATTCGTTGGCTTCGATCGTATCCGCGCCCTGATCCTGCAACTCGTAGGCGCGCAGTTTGTTGAGCAGGCCGATGCCGCGCCCTTCCTGGTGCTCGTAGATCAACAACCCGCGCCCTTCGCCGGCAATCGCCTGCATGGCAATCTCCAGTTGCGCGCGGCAATCGCAGCGCAAGCTGTGAAACACATCGCCGGTCAGGCATTGGGAGTGGATGCGAACCAGCGGCGGCGCGCCTTCCAGGTCGCCGATTCTGAGAACCACGGCTTCTTCGACGCGCTCGCCGAGCGTGCCGGTAAATCCGAAGATCCGGAAATTGCCGAACTCGGTGGGAAAATCCGCTTCAGCCACTTTTTCAAGGCGCAGGGAGGGAACTATGCTCATGCTGGCAGTTGGGAACCTTACTGCTTTTATTATAATGGGTTCCAGTCACGAATGCTGGAAAGCTACTTCCCCCTGCTGGTCAAACTCGGTGCGATGGCCTCCATCGCGAGTGTGCTGGCACGGTCCAGCCGCTTCAAAGGCCTGTTGATGCGCGAAACCCGCACGCTCAACCAGCGCATCGCCTTCTCCCTGTGGCTTTCCATTGCGTTTGCCGCCTGCGTCGCCATCCGCGTCTTCAGCGAGAGTAAAAGCTACCCCGCCGCCGATCTCGGCCTGGAAGGCAGCCTGATTGCCGGAATTCTGGGAGGCTACGTCACCGGCCTGGTCTCCGGCGTGCTCATCTCCCTTCCCGCCATGCTCAACCCGGCCGGCGGAGAACTGCTCACCATGCCGCTGCTGGCCGCCGTCGGCGTGCTCGGCGGCGTGCTCCGCGACCTGGCTCCGGACGCCGAAGAGATCTGGCGCTTCACCCCCTTCTTTGACCTCAACGTTTACCGCTTCTTCCGGGAGAAGCGCAATCACCGCCGCACGGCCTTCCACCTCGAATTCACGTTTGGAATTCTGGCCGCGGAGTTTCTTCGGCATGTCATGAACGGCTGGCAGATCTTCTCCCTCACGCCTCCCGGCAGCCATACGCCCACAGTCAACACCCTCGCCACCTACGCCGCGACGCTCTTCGCCGTCGCCATCCCGCTCAAAATCTGGAACAATACCCGCAACGAGCGCAAACTCGAAGAGCAGGCGCGCCTGCTGATGGAGGCGCGCCTCGCCGCGCTCACCAGCCAGATCAATCCCCACTTCCTTTTCAATACGCTCAATTCCGTCAGCGCCCTGATCCGCACGGACCCCAACCAGGCGCGCATCATGGTGGTGCGCCTCAGCAAAGTGCTCCGCCGCCTGCTGCGCAAGCACGAAACCTTCACCACCCTGCGCGACGAATTGAGCTTCATCGAGGACTACCTCGCCATCGAAGTGGTCCGCTTCGGCGATAAACTTCGTTTCCAGCGCGAGGTTGCGGACGACACGCTCGATATGATGGTTCCCAGCATGCTGCTCCAGCCTCTGGTGGAAAATTCCATCAAACATGGTTTAAGTCAAAAGGTGGAGGGCGGTACAATCCGAATTCAGACTCATCGCACAGGGGACAAGCTGCATATCCTGGTGGAAGACGATGGCGCGGGCATCCCGGAGGAGAAACTGGCCACCCTGCTCGACCGTGGCATTGGTGTGAACAATGTCCACGAGCGCCTGAAAGTGTTGTTTGGCAACGAATACCGCATGTGGATCGACAGCGAACCCGGCAAGGGTACGCGCATTCAAATTGAAGTTCCGGATCTGGTCACGGCTCCGGTGATGTGAGGAGATATCTTGAATCGACTGGAAGAAACCGTGAGCGCTCCACCGGTATACGGACTGCCGGCGACGTTGGCCGGACGCACCCGCCGCGTCTATGACCGGTTGGCCGCCGTCTACCCGGTATCCACCATGCTGTTTCACTCCCGCGCGCACCGCTGCGCGCTCGGCGCCAGCGGCATTCGCGACGGCATGCGGGTCCTGGAAGTGGCCACGGGCAGCGGCGAGATGTTCCGGCGCCTGGTGCGCGCCAATCGCAGCGGCTCCACCATCGGCGTGGATCTCTCCCCCAATATGGCGGCCCGCACCCAGCGCACGGCGCGCCAGAAATTCCCTGGCGCCAGCGCCCACTGCCAGGCCGTGGATGCCCGCCGCATGCCCTTTCGCGACGATTCCTTCGACGCCATCTTCTGTTGCTACCTGCTGGAACTGCTCTCGAGCGAAGATATCGTCAGCACGCTTTCCGAATTCCGCCGCATCCTGCGCAACAACGGGCAGTTGACGCTCGTGCTGATTGGCCAGAACACCGCGCTCTTCAACTCGATCTACCGCGTGCTCGGTAAAGTAGCGCCGGCATTCTGGGGACGGCAGGTGGAACAGCGCGTGCCGGACCTGATCGAATCGGTCCGCTTCGACATTCTGGAAGACCGCATGGTGCGCCAGACTTTTTACCCATCCCGCGTGCTGGTCGCGCGAAAATAAGAGAAGCAGCATGTGGAGAACTTCCCATCGGCCGTCGCTGTCGTCATTCGCCATGGCGTGTGCCTTGAGCGCAGCGGCGTGTTTCGGTATGGCGGCGATGGCGCAGACTCCGCCCCAGACCCCTCCCAAACCCGCGCCACTGAACGCGCCTCGGCCCGCGCCGAAACCCGCGCCGCAGGTCGTGCCCCCGCTCGCGCCCCAAACCGCAGCCGTCGCGGCGGCTCCCAGGCTCGTGCTGCTCACCTCCCGCTTCCGCTCTCCACTCAATTCCGCGACCCTGATGCAACGGCTGGCGGCCTATTACGATGAGCAGGTAGGCCGGAACCTCGCGCTCGCGATGCCCGAAGTTGCGCCCAACCGCCGCTTCGAGATCTGGCACGATATGTGGATCGAATTCGAACCGCTGGCCGAGGGCACGGGCATCACCCTCAAACGCCCCACCGCCGCCGATTCCACCCGCATCGCCAAGGGCTGGATGCTGGAGTTCGCCGGACGCCTGGAGGCGCCGCTGCCGTTGGAATTCCAAGAGACGGTGCCCCTGCACATGGTGGAGGGCGAATTCTGGGGCGCCCGCCACGATGCCGAACTGGCGCTCGCCGCGACCACTCCCATGCAGTCCCTGCCTTCGTGGGAGCACGCCGGGGTCCTGGTCTCGAGTTCGCCACTGGTCCTCATCGCCATCGCCCCGGCCGGGCAGCACGGCGTCCACCACGTCACCGTCACCGCCGAATCCGCGGCCCTGGCCAGACAGATCTGGAGCACGCTGCAGCGCACTTCCAGCCGTCCCGGACTCTATGCCGCCTGGAGCGAGCAAGCCGAACTGGAAGCGGAACTGAAGGCCAATGCACGCAGCCAGAATGATACCCTGGCTGTCACCTCTTCAAGCGCCGTCTACATTCCCCAGATTGACCCCGGCCGCACCGAACAGAAACTGCGCGAAGACCCGGAGATGCGCAATCGCATGGTGGCCGCGCAAGGCCAGTACTCGGTCAAATACCGGCTCGACCCGCGCTATCCCAAGAGCAGCCTCGTCTGGCTGGAGTTGACCAGCTACAATAAGGCGGACGGTAAGTTCGCCGCCGAACGTCTGCTCGGCGAAGCGAATCTCCCCGCACCGAAACCAGCCGCGGCTACGGCAGGACCGTTGACCGTCCGAATCAAGCTTCCGGCGCTCTCGCCCGGCGCGTACCGCGTGAAACTGCAGGGCGATGGCGGTAGCGGCTCCGCCGTCCGCATCGACGAGCGCACGTACTGGTTCGACGGAAAAGTCTTCGAGGAAATGTAGGGTTCAACCGCTTGCCGCCACGCATCACCATCTCCAAGGAGAATTACCTCAAGACCATCGCCGAAGCCGCCAGCGAAGGCGAAGCCGTGAAAGCCGTAACCCTGGCCCGCTGGCTGGGAGTCTCCGCACCCGCCGTCACCATGGCCATCAAACGCCTCCGCCGCGATGGCCTGATCGATGTCGGCAAGGAGGGCCATCTCACGCTGACTCTGGCCGGGCGCGAGATCGCCAACCGCCTCCTCAACCGCCACCACCTGATCGAACGCATGCTGGCCGAGATCTTCGGCCTGGAGTGGTACAAGGTCCACGATGAGGCCGAACAACTGGAACACGCCGTCTCCGCGGATTTCGAACAGAAACTAGTGGAGAGGCTGGGAGCCGGGGGCGTCTGTCCGCACGGCAATCTGGTCGGCCTGGATTCGCCCGGGGATCGCCGCCAGCGGGGACTCACACCGCTCGAGGAGGCACAACCCGGTGAAGTAGTGGTCGTCGTGAGTGTCTTCGAGCGCGACCGGAACCTGCTGGAACAACTCGAGGCCTCCGGCATCCGCCCATCCGTCCCGGTCGTCGTGGAGGCAGCCGGAGCGGATCTGCAATTGCGCACAGCCGCCGGCGCCCTGCGCATGGAACGTGGCGTGGCGGCGAGGATTTGGGTATCCCGTAAGCCATCTGCCGGGAGCGGCTGAAGCCCCGGCAGCGCCTAGCCAGCGCCTGCTCCCGCAATCGCCGGTCTATTCGGTCTTCGAGTAGTAGTAGGTGTACTTGCTGTAGAGTTCCGAAGCGCGGGCGCCGT
>CAIRBY010000575.1 GCA_903876865.1 uncultured Acidobacteriia bacterium | reverse complement strand
GGGATGGCGGCGGGGCGGAGCATGGTGGGTAGCTTCATTTCGCTGTTCTGCTGCTCGGCCTTCTGGATGCGCCGCTCGATATCGCGAATGGCGTCGAGGTATTCGGACAGCTTGGCGCGGTCGCTTTTGCCGAGCCTGGTTTCGAGGCGGTCGACGGAGCCGGAGACGTAATCGAGAATGCTGCGCTGCTCTTTGAGCTGCGCCATGCGGGCGGCGGGGTCGGTGCTTTCGCCATCGCCGAAGAGGCGTTCGAAGACGACGCGGGGGTTGACTTCGACGGGGAGCGGGGTGGTGTCGCTGCGCCAGGAGACGGTGTTGGTGTAGGCGCAGCTGTAGCCGGAATCGCAGCCGCCGGCGAGGGACGGGCCTTCGAGGCCGAGTTCGAGCGAGGCGAGCTGGGTATTGCGGCCGAATTCGCGGGCGGCGAGTTGATCGGCGGAGATGCCGGCGCGGATGCCGACGCCTTCGGTCTTCTTGGGGTGAACGCCGGTGAGCCAGGTGGCGCCTTCACGGGCATGATCGCCGGCGCCATCACCGAGGGCGCGGCCATTGACCTGGGCGAGTCCGGTGAAGACGTTGAGGTGCTCGCGGTAGGGCTCGAGCGCCTTCATGGTGGGCAGGAATTCGAAATCGGGGCCTTCGGCGAGCGGTTCCCACTGCTTCTGGATCATGCCGACGGGGTGATAGACGAAGCCGAGGCGCACGATGGGCTTGGACGCGCCGGCGAGGGGCAGCGCGGGGATCATGGAATCGAGCAGGGGCAGGGCCAAGGTGGCGCCCAAGCCGCGGAGCAGGGTGCGGCGGGAGAGAGACTTCCTGGTGATGAACATTATTCCGAACTCCTCCTCATTTGGAACGGGGCGCTCTTGACGATGGCGGTGATGAGCGACGTGATGCGGAAATTGTCGGCGGCCGCCTGGCGCATGATGGCGCGCACGGCGGGCATGTCATAGGCTTCGACGCCGCGGCCGAGGGCGTAGGTGAGCAGCTTCTCGGTGACGGTGGTTTCGAAGCGGTCGCGGTAGTTGGTGGCGAGCAGTTTCTTGAGGCCCGAGGCGCGTTCGAACTGGGCGCCGCCGGGGAGTTTGCCGGTGGCATCGATGGGGCCGCCGCCATCCTGGTCGCGCCACTTGCCGACGCCATCGTAGTTTTCCAGGGCGAAGCCGATGGGGTCCATGCGGGAGTGGCAGGAATTGCAGATGGGGTTGGCGCGGTGCATCTCCATGGCTTCGCGCATGGTGAGCTGGCGTCCATCCTTCCCGTGGGGCTTAAGGTCGGGCACGTCGGGCGGCGGGGGCGGGGGCGGGGAGCCGAGCAGGTTATCGAGAATCCACTTGCCGCGCTGCACGACGGAGGTGCGGTTGGGGTAGGAGGTGACGGTGAGGATGCTGCCCTGGCCGAGCAGGCCTCCGCGATTGGGGTCGGTGAGGGTGACCTTGCGGAACTGGGAGCCGTAGATGTTGGGGATGCCGTAGTGTTCGGCGAGGCGCTGGTTGACGAAGGTGTAGTTGGCGTCGAGCAGTTCGAGGATGCTGCGGTCTTCACGGAGGATGCTCTGGAAGAAGAGTTCGGTCTCCTGCTGGAAGCTCTGGCGCAGGCTGTCATCGAATTCTGGGAAGGCGTCGGGATCGGGCTTCACCTGGGAGAGATTGCGGAGGTAGAGCCACTGGCCGGCGAAGTTGGTGACGAGGGCCTGGGAGCGCGGGTCGGCGAGGAGGCGGCGCAACTGCGCATCGAGGATGGCGGGTTCGTGGAGCTTGTTCTTCTCGGCGAGATCGAGGAGCGTGTCATCGGGGATGCTGCTCCAGAGGAAGAAGGAGAGGCGCGAGGCGAGATCGAGATCGCTGATGCGGTAGGCGGCGCCGGGTGCGGCTTTGGGCGGATCGAGCTCGGTGCGGAAGAGGAAGTCTGGCGAGACGAGCAGGGCGCGCAGTGCCTTCTCGATGCCGAAATCGAAATCGCGTTCGGCGCGGCCATCGCGGTAGAAGGCGAGGAGGGGTTTGAGATCGGCGTCGTTGACGGGGCGCCGGAAGGCGCGGTGGCCGACGGAGGCAAGGATGTTGCGGGCGCAGGGCTCCTCTTCAGCGGCGGTCTTGGGGTGACAGACGAAGATGCGGGTGCGGGAGGGCGTGTTGCCGGGGCCGGTGATTTTGTAAGGGCCGGAGAGGGTGAGTCCCTGGATGGGGACGTTGGCGGCGCGCTCGGGCAGGTCGAAGAGTTTGAGGCGGACGCCATCGAGGCGGAGATCGAGCTGGGCGGGCGCAGCGCCGCTTCCCGTTCCACCACGTCCTGCTCCACCACGTCCTGCTCCACCGCGTCCGGCAGGTGCGGGGGTGGGCGGGGGAGTGGCGGCGGGGGGTGCGGCGGGGCCGCCGCCGCGGAGGGAGAGTTCGGGCTTGGTATTTTCGCGGAGGAAGGTGGCGCCGATGGAGTGGAGGCCGGCGGTGACGGGGATGCGGACTTCGGTGGGGCCGCCACGGCCTCCGCCGGTAGTGCCCGGGGTGGCGTTGC
>CAIRBY010000574.1 GCA_903876865.1 uncultured Acidobacteriia bacterium | reverse complement strand
GGCGGCGGCGAGGGCGTGACATGGCAGGGCGAGGCGCGGCCGATGGCGTTCCACGTCTACGTGCCGGATGTGGATGCGACCTACGCGAAGGCCCTCGAGTGCGGGGCGGACTCGCTGCAGGCTCCGGTAGACGAGGCGTGGGGCGAGCGCCGGGCGAACGTGAAAGACGCGTGGGGCAACTGCTGGTATCTGGCAACGTTCCGGGGCGCGAACTACTTCTCCGAGGGCGCGCCGACGGTGCAGCCGTTCTTGCAGCCGGTGAAGGCGGTCCCGGTGATCGAGTTTCTGGCGGGCGCGTTCGATGCGGTGGAGTTGGGGCGCGCGACGGCGGCGGATGGCACGTTGCTGCACGCCACGCTGCGCATCGGCAATTCGGCGCTGGAACTGATCGACGCGGTGAGTATCTATCAGCCGATGCCGGGAATGTTCTACCTCTATGTGGACGATGCCGACCGTGTCTTCGCGCAGGCCCTGGCCTGCGGAGCGACGCTGCACGAACCGCTGGCGGACCGTTCCTATGGCGATCGCAACGGCAGCGTGAAAGACGTGGCGGGCAATCTCTGGTACATCGCGCAGCACCTCGGCAAGTAGACTCGGGAAGCTAGAGCCCGCGGCAGTCTGCTACGATGCTCTTTCTATGACCAGACGCAGATTCCTTCCATCCACCGCCGCCGCTGTTTTGGGTGCGGGCGAACTCGCGGCGGCCGAGCCGGGCAAGAACGCAATCCTCGAATTGCAGCGCTATCAGCTGCGCAATTCGGCCGACAATCAGCGCACGCGCACCAGCGATTTTCTGAAGCAGTACGCGGCGGCTCTGGGGCGGGCGGGGGCGGGTCCGGTGGGTGCGTTCGGCAGCACGATCGCGCCGGACGGGCCGTTCCTATTGCTGCTGGTGAGCTACGCCTCCTTGAGCGCGATGGAGCAGGCGCAGGCGAAACTCGCGGGCGATGGCGAGTATCAGAAGGCGGTGGAGGCGTACAACGCGCAGCCGGGGTTGAATTACGAGCGCATGGAGAGCAGCCTGTTGCGCGCCTTTGATGGCTACCCCACCGTAGTGCCGCCGCCGGGAGACGCCAAACGCGCGGCGCGCCTCTTCGAAGTGCGGCAATACGAATCCAACAACACCAGCACGCTGCAGAAGAAGATTAAGATGTTCAACGATGGCGAGATCGGGGCCTTCGTGCGCGCGGGCGGGCAGCCGGTCTTCTTCGGCGAAACGCTGGTGGGGCCGAAGCAGCCGAACCTGACCTACATGCTCTCTTACGAAGGCCTGACAGGCCGCGACACGGTGTGGAAGGCCTTCGGCGCGGATCCGGTGTGGCAGAAACTGCGCGCGACGCCGGGCCTGAGCGACCCGGAGATTGTCTCCAACATCAGCAACTATCTGGTCAGTCCGTTGCCTTTCTCACAGATACGCTAAGCGAGTCCTGATTCTTGGCGATGGGGCCGTTGAAGAAGACGGCGGGCGGAAGCTTGTCCGCCCACTCGACGCCGGGCGGGTAGAGTGCGGCCAGATCCCAGAGCACGTTGTCGCGCAGGCAGCAGGCCTGTTTGGGCTGAGGCTCGCGCGCATCGGCGGCGAGGCGCAGGGCGAGCAGGTGCGACGGGTCCCAATACTGGCGGGCGCGCGCATCCTTCAATCGCGCCAGGGTTCCGGTAGTGGGACTCTGCAGATCGGTGGCGATCATGGGTTCCCAGACGGCGAAGACCTGAATTCCCGCGTCGGGGATGTGCTGCAAAATCTCCTGGACTGCGGAGGCCCCCCGCAGACAGGTGGGTCAAGTGGGGGAAAGCAGCAGGATCAGTCGCGTGCGATCTTTCGCGGCGTTGAAATCCGTGCGGAGTTTGGCCAGGTCCATCGCGGCGAGCGCGGGTTGTCCGGCGGGCGGGCGATGGGCGCCGAAGACGTACCAGAGGACGATGACGAGCAGCGCGGTGAGCAACTTGGGGACGAGATTGCGCTTCATTGGCGGGTCGGGAGATCGGCGAGCAGGTTGGCGATGACTTGCGGGGCGAGCATCATGGTGAGGACAAGCGCGGCGCAACTCCAGAAGATGGCGATGCTGGCGCGACTGCGTCGCTCGCAGGCGGCGCCATCGCGGCGGTAGAGTTGCCAGAGTCCGGCGGCGAGCAGCACGCCCGAGATGAGCATCAGATAGGGGCGCAGGGGTTCGAGGACGACGCTGAGTCCCGCGGTTCCGGCGGCGGCGGCGATGCCGAAGGGCAGGCAGCAGGCCATGCAGGAGATCGCGCTGGCAACGGCGGCGACGGGCGCAAGTTTTTCGGAGTGCTTCACGGGGATAGTATGAGTTTAGCGCGAGCGCAGCCGTGGCGCAGGCATTCCTGCCTGCAGCGTCGGCATTCGTGCCGACGTTCCCGGGATGGGGAGGGCACGGCCGTCTCGAAGAACGCCGAGACGAAGCTCGGCGCTGCAGGCACGAATCTGCCTGCGCCACGGGCGGTGGGGATGGTCAACGGGGAAAGAGGAGCGCGAAGCGCATCACGAAGCTCATCATAACGTCCCTCATGCGCGTCTACAGCCAATTTTCAGAATTGCGGCTTACCATGGAGGTCGGTCAGACGATGCGCATTCTGGTGGTGGAAGACGAACCACGCATGGCGGAGCTGCTGCGGCAGGGGCTCACCGAGGACGGGCACGCGGTGACGTGCGCGCACAACGGTCCGGACGGCTTCGGCATGGCCCGGAGCGGCGAATTCGACCTGCTGCTGCTCGATGTAATGCTGCCGGGCTTCAGCGGATTCGAGATCGCGCGGCGGCTGCGGGAACGGGCGGATCGCACACCGATTCTGATGCTGACGGCGCGCGATGCCGACGCCGATATCGTGCAGGGGCTGAACCTCGGCGCGGACGATTATCTGACCAAGCCCTTCAGCTTCGACGTACTGCTGGCGCGGGTGCGCGCGGTGGGACGGCGCGGGCCGATCGCGCAGCCGGTGTGGCTGATGGCCGCGGGGCTCTCACTCAATCAGGCGACGCGCGAGGTGCGGCGCGGGGAGCGCGCGCTCGAACTGACGCGCACGGAATACGCGCTATTGGAACTGCTGATGCGCAACGCGGGGCGCGTGGTCGAGCGCGATACCGTGATCGCGTCGGTGTGGGGCGGCGACGCGGAAATCGAAAGCAATACGCTGGACGCGTTCGTGCGGCTATTGCGCGGCAAGCTGGAGGCGGCGGGCGAGGCGCGTGTGCTGCGCACGGTGCGGGGCGTGGGCTACAGCCTGCGCGCAGAGAGCGGAGGCGAGGGCGAATGAGGCGGGTCTCGATCCGGCAGCGGCTCACGGCATGGTACGCGGCGGCGCTGCTTTTGGCGCTGCTATTGTTCGGCGGCGCGATGTCTGTGGCGTTGGAGCGGCGGCTGGTGGCGGGCGTGACTGCGCGGCTCACGCTGCGCCTGCAAGGTCTGGCGAGCGCGCTCGAGGCCGAGGGAGAGATTCACGACCGGGCGCAACTCGCCACCGAACTGAGCGAGTTCCTGCGCGACAATCCCGATGGCGGACAGTTGGAACTCCGGGACATGGCGGGCGGGTCGATCGGCCCAGCGGCGCCGCTCGCACCGGTGCAGCGAGGCAGAAAGTTTCTGACCGCAACGCGGACGCTGCGCTGCGCGGGGGAGACATTCACGGCGATCGCGTCCCTGCCGCTGGATGAAGCCTCCGTGATCCTGGCGGACTTCCGCGGTCTGCTGCTGTGGATGATCCCGGCGGTGCTCGCGGTGGCAACCGTGGGCGGCTACTGGCTGAGTTCGCGCGCGCTGAAGCCGGTGGACGAGATTACCAGCGTGGCGCGGACCATCGGCGTGCGGAATCTCTCGCAGCGGATTCCCACGCCCGCGACGGGCGACGAGTTGCAGCGCATGGCGGAGACGTGGAACGCGGTGCTGGAGCGCTTGGAGGCGGCGGTGCAGAGGATCCGCCAATTCACGAGCGACGCGTCGCACGAACTGCGCACGCCGCTCACTCTGATTCGCGCGACGGCCGACCTGGCGCTGCGGCGGGAGCGGGAGCCCCAGGAGTATCGCGAGTCGCTGCGGCAGATCGCGCACGAAGCAGAGCATATGACGGCGCTCACGGAATCGCTCCTGCACCTGGCGCGGGCCGACGCGGGCGGGCTCACGGTCACGCTTTCCGCGGTGGATCTGAATTCGCTGGTGAAGGAAGTGGTGGAGCAGCACGCGGCGGTGGCCGAGGCGCAGGGCATCGAGTTGCAGGCGCGGACGGACGCGCACGCCGCCATGGCGCAGGCGGACGCGGAAGCGCTGCGGCGCGTGCTGCTCATCCTGGTGGATAACGCGCTGAAGCATACGCCGGCGGGCGGGCGCGTGACCGTATCGGCGGAGGGGACGGTGCTCACGGTGGAAGATACCGGAGCGGGCATTCCGGCTGCTTCCCTGCCCCACGTTTTCGAGCGCTTCTATCGTGCCGATGAGGCGCGTGGAGCGGGCGGTGGCTTTGGCTTGGGGCTCGCCATCGCGCAGAGTATCGCGGAGGCGCATGGCGCGCGGATAACGGCGGAGAGCGGCACCGGCGTGGGTTCGCGCTTCTCGCTGGCGCTGAGATCGTGAACGGTTTCAGGGAATTTTCAGACCGGTTTGATAGCTTGGAGCAGAGGAGAATGCAAATGAAACGGATCGTACTCGCAATGTTGTCGGTGGGGCTGCTCGCCGTAGCGGCGGAGAAGAGCCTGGAATTGAAGAGCCTGCCTGCCGCCGTGCAGAAGACCGTGACCGAGCAGGCCAAGGGCGCGGAGATCAAGAACATCTCGATGGAGAAGGAAAACGGCGTCTCGCAGTACGAGGTGGAGACGATGCTGAACGGCAAGCATCGCGATTTCAATGTGGATGCGAAGGGCACGCTGCTTGTAGTGGAGGAAGAGACCACGATGGAATCGATTCCGGCGCCGGTCAAAGCGGCCATGGTGAAGAAGGCGGGCACGGGCAAGATCACGATGGTGGAGACGGTGGTCAAAGGCAGCGTGACCATGTACGAAGCCGCGATCACGAGCAAGGCGGGGAAGAAATCGGAAGCGCTGTTCAAAGCGGACGGCACGCCGGCGAAGGATTAAGAATCGGCAGGCGGAAGCGCCCAATGCCGCTTCAATAAGCCACCTTCCAGGTACCCCGGGCTTTTCGTGGGGCGGTCCCCCTGGACCGCGGCCGACGCCCTCGTCGGCCTTTTGATGGCGATTCTTCGAGGGAACAGCGGGACCAGGGGGTCCCGCGCGGACGAGTGCGTCCGCCCTACCAGGTTCGGCAGAAGTCGGGGCTGTAGCTTATGTAAGTGGCATCAGGTGGAAGCGCTTGCGCCACAGGGAGAAGTCAGATGAATCGACAGATTTTCGTAATTGGAATGCTGGCCGCTGGCGCGATGACGCTCGCGGCACAGCCGGCGAAGGACTTTCAATCGGTCTTCACGGTGGAAAAGAAGACACTCGGGATCAAGGGCGCAAACCCTTACTTCCCGCTCACGCCCGGGTACAAGCTCTCTTACCGGCACGGCAAGGAGACGGACACGCTCACGGTGCTGACGGAGACCAAACTCATCGACGGCGTGGAGACGCGCATCATGGAGGACCGCGAGGAGAAGAACGGGCAGCTGATCGAACTGACGCGCGATTACTTTGCCATCGATTCGGTGACGAACGACGTTTACTACTTCGGCGAAGACGTGGACGTCTACAAGAACGGCAAAGTGAGCGGGCATGAAGGCTCGTGGCTGAGCGGCGTAAAGGGCGCGAAGTTCGGCATGATGATGCCGGGCGCGCCGAAGCCGGGGCAGAAGTTTTATCAGGAGCAGGCGCCGGGAGTGGGTATGGACCGCTTCGAGATTCTCTCCGACAGCGAGACCATCGTCACACCCGCCGGGACCTTCGAGAAATGCATCCACGTGATCGAAACCAGCCCGATCGAAAAGGGACTCAAGGATCACAAGTGGTACGCGAAGGGCGTGGGCCAAGTCAAAGACGGCGAGATGTTGCTGGTGAAATAGGCGGCGGGGCCGGCTATCCGGCCCAGGCCCAGCGGATGATCTCGGCGAGTTTGGGCGGCTGCCCCTGCATCAGAATGCCGACGCGGAAAACGCGGGCGGCCACCCACGTGCCGCCCGCCGTCCAGAGCACGATTCCCACCAGGCCCACCCACGGCTGCCACGCCGGAATGCCCACGGGCATGGCCTGGCGCAGCAGCATCAGCACCGGCGTGAAGGGCGGGATCAGGCTCATGATGGTGGCCATGGCGCCATTGGGACTGGTCATCACGGGCATCATGATGAGCAGCGGCACCACAATCGGCATCACCAGCAGAACGGCCAGATTCTGCGCGTCCTGCGGACTGCTGCAGGCGGCGCCGAGCGCGGCGGCGAAGGCGGAGAGCATGGTGACGTCCGCAATCAGGTAGACGAAAAACCAGGGCAGCAGGGGCAGCGGCAGGGCGCCGATCATCGCCATCCCCTGCAGCACCATCACCGCGCTCACAATGTAGAAGGCGGAACTGGTGAGAGAGCGGGCGAGCGCCGCCAGGACACGCGCCGCCATCAGTTCCATGGGCGAAGCGACCCCCATCAGCATCTCGAAAATGCGCTGGTTCTTGTCTTCGGTGACGGCGCTGAGCATGGGCGCGGTGCCGATCATCACGATCATCGTGAGCAGCATGACCAGCGCGAACGGCGTCGCCATTTCGGCAATCTCGTCCTTCTTCTTCGCGGGTTCGACACGCCCGGTTTCGGCGTCCCGCACCAGCAGGCTCAAGGGGTCGATCGAAACCGGCGTCAACAGGTCTTCGGCATGGCTCGCATCCACGTGGAATTCGCGCAGCAGCACGCCGGTGACGGCGCGGTTCAGCGGCGCGCGCAGCCAGCTGCGGGTCTCATCGATGCCGCCCGCGTTGGTGTAGTAGGCGACGCGCGGCTTCGGGTCTTTCTCCGCGGCCTCGGAGTTGGCGGCGTTGCCGGGGTGGAGGGCTTCGGGGAAGATCTCGATGAAGCCGAAGAGTTCACCCTTGCGGACGCGGTCGGAAAGCACGAGGCGCTGCGCATCGGGCTCGCCGGAAGCAAGCGCGGCGGGCTCGAGCACATAGCGCGCGGCAATCTGCTTGTGGGTGATCTTCTCGTAAGCGTCCCGGGCGTTCTTGGCCTCGGCGGCGGCAACCAGACCCGGCGCCACCAGCGCGGTGCGGTCGAGCACGGCGATGCGCTTATCGCGCAGGTCGGGCTTCTTCTTGAGAATGGCGATGCCGATTCCGCCCCCGCCGAAGAGCAGGGGCGCCACCACCAAGCCGATGAGGAAGGCCTTGGTGCGCACGCTCTCAATGTAATCGCGCTTCGCCATCAGGAGCGTTTTGCGCAGGCTGCTATTCACTTGCCACCTCTTCCGCCAGAGTTTCGGCCCCGGGGCCGGCGATGCGTACGAAGATATCGTGCAGGGATGGTTTAGAGACCGCGAAGGAGGTGACGCGGGTGCGCTCCACCAGAGCGCGCAGGACGAGTTGCGGGTCGCTGCCCGCGCTCATGCGAAGTTCCTGCACCTGCCCCAGATCGCGCACCTTCTCCACGCCGGGCAGGCCTTCGAGCAGGGCGGGGCCTCCGCTCAGCGAGACGCGGATGGTGTCCGTGCCGTACTCGCCCTGAATCGATTCCAGGGTTCCGTCCAGCACTTTGCGTCCGCGGAAAATCATGCAGATGTGGTCGCACATAGTCTCCGCCACGGTCATGTCATGGGTACTGAGAATGACGGTGGTACCCTTGCGGCGAAGGCCTAGAATCGCCTCGCGAAGCGAATCGGCGCTGACCGGGTCGAGTCCGGTGAAGGGCTCGTCGAGGATCAGCAGCTTCGGCTCCGGCACCACGGCGGCGATGAACTGCACGCGCTGGCTCATGCCCTTGCTCAGGGTATCGATGCGGCGGTCGGCGCAATGCGCCAGGTCCAGCCGTTCCAGCCACTCGCCCACTTCGCGGCTGACGTTGTGGCCGCCACGCAGCTCGCCGAAAAACTCCAGCAGCGCGCGCACCTTCATCTTGCGGTAGAGACCGCGCTCCTCGGGCAGGTAGCCGATCCAGCGGGTGAGCGAAGGGTTGATTTCCGAGCCCAGCACGCGCACCGAGCCGCGGTCCGGGTAGAAGATGTTCACGATCATGCGGATCGTGGTGGTCTTGCCGCTTCCATTGGGTCCGATGAAGCCGAAGACGCTGCCCTCGGGGACGGTCAGCGAAAGATCGTTGACGGCGACAACCTCGCCGAACGTCTTGGTCACACCAGTAAGTTCGACGGCTGGCATAAGTTAGTGAGAGTAACTGGTATTGATGAAGGCGTCCACGTCTTTGTGTAACTTCTCGCGCGCCTTTTTATCCACATACATCATGTGGCCGGCTTCGTAGTAAGTGAAGCTCACATTCTTGCGGATGGCGGGCTCCAGATTCATGTGCGAGATGGTCTGCTCGATCCCGTTGAAGGGGCAGGCGTGATCGTAATAACCGGCCACTACCAGCAGCTTCAGAGTGCCCTGTTCGGTCATGGCCGAGCGCAGCGCTTCGGCGGGAGCGCCGACCGTTCCCTGGTCCCACGGGCGCACGTTTCCGGTGATGGCATAGTAGTTCTCCGAGGTCCATTTCAGCTCGCGGCGGACATAGTCCTGGAACATGGCGGAGTAAGCGCCTTCATAAGACGCCTCGCTGGAATCATACTCCACGCGCTCGCCGGCCGCGTCCACATCGTAACCAGTGAAACGGGCATCCAGGCGGCCGATGGTCAGGCGCTTATCGCGGAGTAACTCCTTAAACCAGCGCTGCGGACTGATGCGCAGGTTGGTCTGTTCGATGTACTTGGGCTTGAGCGCGGTCAGCCGCGCCAGGTCTTTCACCACCTTCTGATAGTCGGCCGGGGAGATCTCATCGCCCTTTTCCAGAGCCTGGGCGTATTCGCCGTGGGCGAACTCGCGCGCCACCTGCGCGATCTGCTCGATGGTGAGCTTCTGCAAGTCCGGCGCCAGCAGTTTGTGATACCAGGCCGAGGTAATGAAGCCGGGCAGGAAGAAGCGGGTGCGGTCGTCAGCGCCCCAGTTGCCAAAGCCCACGCTGGAGACGAGCACCACGCCGTTCAGGTAGATCTGGTGGCGCTGCTGCAGGGTCTGCGCCAACTGTGCGCTGCGCGTGGTGCCGTAGCTTTCGCCGATCAGGAACTTGGGCGACGCCCAGCGCGAGGTGCGTGTCAGGTACTGATAGATGAAATCAGAGAACCACTGCGCGTCCTGCACCACGCCGTAGAATTGCGCGGTGGCTTCACCGGGAGCGGGGCGGCTGAAACCGGTGCCGATGGCGTCGATGAAGACGAGGTCGCTGGCATCGAGAAAGGAGCTTTCGTTATCGGCGATCGAATAGGGCGCTGGCATGCCATGCCCATCGTCGGTGAGGACGATGCGCTGCGGACCGAGCCCCATGTGGGTGAAGAGCGAGGCGGAACCGGGTCCGCCGTTATAGACGAAGGAGACCGGGCGTTTCGCGGGATCGGCCACACCGTCTTTGGTGTAGGCGACGAAGAAGATGCTGGCCTTGGGCGCGCCCTCGTCGTTGCGGATGATGTAGGTGGCCGCGGTCGCGGTGTAGTTCACCTGCTCGCCGCCAATGCGCGCGGAGTGGTGGGTGACGGCGGCCTTTTCGTCCGCCAGAATTCCGGTGCGGGGAGGCGGAGGCGTGTCCGCCGTGGCGCCGCGTCCGGCCCTTCCCTGGGCAAAGGCGCCCGAGGCCACCAACAATGCAAGTCCAACCGCCGGCTTCCAGTTTCGCATCCCGAATTCCTCCCGCTGCCGTTCAGGCATATTCTATATCAGTGGCTGAGTTGACGCTGGAAACCGTCCCCGTAATTCGTCTGGCGGAAGCGCGCGATCGCGACGGCATCTGGAGAATCCTGGAACCGGTGATCCGGGCGGGGGAGACCTACACGCTGCCACGCGATTTCAGCCGGGAGCAGGCGCTTGGTTATTGGTTCTCGCCGCCACACGAGGTCTTCGTGGCGGAGACGGCAGAGGGCGTTCTCGGCACGTATTACCTGCGCGCCAACCAGGCGGGCGGTGGCAGCCATGTGGCGAATTGCGGGTACATGACGGCGGATTGGGCATCGGGACGCGGGGTGGCGCGCGCCATGTGCGCACACTCGCTGGAATGGGCGCGGAAGCGCGGCTTCCGTGCGATGCAGTACAATTTCGTGGTCGCTACGAACGTGCGCGCCGTGCGCCTGTGGGAAAGCTTCGATTTCCGGACGGTGGGCCGCCTGCCGGGAGCGTTTCTGCATCCTGCTTTGGGGCCTGTAGACGCCCTGGTGCTGTTCCGCTCGCTCGAAGCCGGGTAAACTATTGAAACTACGATGCCCGTGCACATCCAGGGGGGTCAGGGACCCGGTTTGTGAGGCAGCGCCCCAGGTTGCCCGGCCCAAAACCGACCATTTTTGTCCTAACCCGTTCCCTTTGTTGCGCCTAACGGGAGCGGTCCCGCTGACTGGCGGAAAACCGCCGTTCAACCCCTAGTCTTACCGTACAACCAATAATTTCAACATTTTGATTACAATCGATAGTCCGCTCGAGCGGTCTTGCCTATACTCATAAAAAGCGCAAATGTATCACTAGTCGGCAGTCTGTTGACTGTCCTGCGCGACATTATTCAGGTTATTTTTCTACAGATCGCGTGATTCAAGAGGAGCTGGAACTAGATGCACAAACCGATTAAATACGCCGAGAAAGCTCTGACAATCGCCGCCGGAGCGGCTTGGTACGTATTCGATAAGTTCAATCAAATCGGGCAGAACCCTGGCTTCACGCCGAAGTGGAGCGATAAGCCGCTTCTGAAGAGCTGGGAAAAGACAAAGCCGCCACTCGGATGGCCGCGCGAGACCGACTCGCTCTGCCCCCGCTGCCTGCCGGAGATCCGTCAGCAGATCATGGACGGCAAGACTCCGCTCGAAATCCTCTACAACGAAAAGCCGGCTGAGATCAAAGCGCAGATCATCGAGCGCGATGGCAAGATCCTGATGGTGAAGGATTGCCCGATCCACGGCCACTTCGAAGATGTGATGGCGATCGACGTTGCCTTCTTCAAGCACCTCGAGGAAGTGTTCCCGGGCCGCGACATCGACGCGCACAACGACGAGAAGCTCCACAACCACGGCAGCAGCACCATCAAGCACGGACGCGGCTCGGTCCTGACGATCGACCTCACGAACCGCTGCAACATGATGTGCGACCCGTGCTTCATGGACGCCAACCAGGTGGGCTTCGTGCACGAGCTCACCTGGGACGACATCAAGACGGCGCTCGACAACGCCATCTCGATCAAGCCGCGCCGGCAGATGTCGGTGCAGTTCTC
>CAIRBY010000573.1 GCA_903876865.1 uncultured Acidobacteriia bacterium | reverse complement strand
GGCAAGGACCGCACGGTCCATGAAGCGCCGTTCGTGCTCTCTACCCTGCAAGCGGAGGAGTTGTGAAGCGCTTCGGCAGGCTGGTGCTGGCGCTGTTGCGGGAACTGGCGGACGAAAATGCCTACCAGCGCCACCTGAGCTCGCACGGGCGAGTGCACTCCGGGGAAGAGTGGCGGCGCTTCAGCAAAGAGCGCATGGCGGCAAAGTACGCTCAGGCCAAGTGCTGCTAGTCCGTCCAAGGGGTAATAACTTTCGTCGATAAGTAATCTCCGAATTAATAATTGGGGGTAAGTCGACAGGGGTATACCTCCAAAGTACTGCCATACGCCTGATAAGAAAGTCCCACCAATGCGGGTATCTACCGGGCGAGCACAGATACCGGTCGCCAGTATTAGAAAAAATATGAATTATTCGCGTAAATTCCATTGAGGTTTTCGGGGTTGTTACGGTAATATTATCGGTACCAATGCACCGAATTTGTTGCGTGGCGCTGGGGTGTCTCATCCTGGTGTCTGGCCTGGTTGCTACGGAACCGGGAGTCAAAGCACAATTCGTAGGTGGAACCCTCAGCGGGATCGCTGCGAAGGCGAATTGCCGTCTGGATATCACGAACGCCGATCGTCTGGTGTTCTCGTATGGCGGCAGCCAGATCCGGGTGGATTATCGCAAGATCAACACCCTGGAATACGGGCAGAACGTAAGCCGGCGCTATGCAGCCGCGGTTTTGGTTTCACCGCTGCTTCTCCTCAGTAAGTCTCGAAAACACTTCATTACTCTGGGCTATTCGGACGATGAGGGAAAGCAGCAGGCACTGGTACTGCGGGTAGAAAAGGGCGACATCCGGTCTGTACTGGCCGGGTTGGAAGCACGCACGGGGCGCCGGGTCGAGTATCAGGACGAAGAAGCACGAAAAGCGGGAAAAGGATAACGGAATGATGTGGTCTGTGTTGCTGTTGGCCGCCTTGGGAACGTCCGCTATTGCAGCGAGCGATCCCCCATCCCCCTCTGCGATTGAAGAGCAGTCCTTGAAACAACTGTTGGAGATCCGCCGCGTGTATGTGGACCACCTGACGGGCGGCGAGACTGCTGCACAGATGCGCGATATTCTGCTGAGCGCGCTGGAGACGAGCAAGCTGTTCGTGCTGACGGAAAATCCGGAACGCGCCGATGCCACTTTGAAAGGCGCGTCGGAGGATCTGGTTTTCACGGAGGTGCATTCGTCCTCAGATAGCCTGAACGCCCGCAGCAATGCGGGGACCGGGCGGGCGAGCACGGTTTCGCGCGGTGCTTACGCGGGCTTCGGCGTAGGCGAAAGCGAAAGCGAGCACTCGGCCGAACGGCGTCACGAGGCGGTCGCGGCGGTGCGCCTCGTCAATAAGGACGGCGATGTGATCTGGGCCACCACGCAGGAGAGCCTGGGCGCCAAATTCCGCGGCGCGAGCACCGACGTCGCGGAGAAGATCACGGCGAAATTGAAGGAAGATTTTGAACGGGCGCACAGGCTGGGGCTGGCGGCGAAGGGCATCTCGATGAGCCTCTCCCCTACCACCGAACTGCCCGCGCAACTGGCGCTCCGGCATCAGTAGCCCCAACCGGCCTATCGCAGCAGATCTTCGAGTTGGATGCGGGTGTCCGTCTTTGCATCGCGATACTTCACGATGACGGGGGTGTAGACGGAGATGCCCCAGTCCTTACCCGGGCCATTGGTGATCGCGCGTGAACCGGCGATGACCACGGCGCCTTCCGGCACCACCAGCGGTTCGTCGTCCGTGGCGCGGTGGATCGTGTTGCGGACCAGATCGTAGACCGGGGTGGAGCGATTGAGGATCGTACCAGTGCCGAGCACGGCGCGGCGCTTGACGATGGTGCCCTCATAGACGCCGCAGTTGCCGCCGATCAAGACATCGTCTTCGATGATCACGGGGATTGCGCCAACGGGTTCGAGCACGCCGCCAATCTGGCTGGCGGCGGAGATGTGGCAGTTCCTGCCGACCTGCGCGCAACTGCCGACGAGCGCGTGCGAATCCACCATGGTGCCGTCATCCACATACGCGCCCACGTTGATGTACATGGGGGGCATGCAGGTGACGTTGTTGCCCAGATAGACGCCATCGCGGACGCTGCTGCCGCCGGGTACGATGCGGATATTGTTGGCGGCGGAGATCTGTTTGGTGGGGTAGGTATCTTTATCGCGGAAGGCGAGTGTGCCCACGGACATATCCGTATTCACGCCCATGCGGAAGCCGAGCAGGATGCCCTTCTTGACCCACGGGTTGACGCGCCAACCGGTGGAGGCGGCGGCATCGGGTTCGGCGGCGCGGATCCTGCCGGCGTTGAGCGCGGCGAGAAAAGCGTCGAAGAGTTCGCGATGGGCCGCGGTGTAGGCGGCGGGCTTGTTTTCAAACAGCTGTTCGATTTCAGCGTGCAACGGGAACTCCTCCGAGCAGTCCCACGGACTGCAACACGGTTTCGATTTTCGCCAGGCTTTCGGCGGCGGGCGGCACCAGCGGCAGGCGCCACAGTGGTTCCAGCAGGCCCATCAACGCCATCGCAGCCTTCACGGGGATGGGGTTGGACTCGATGAAGTTGATGTTCATCAACGGCAGGAACTGGCGCTGCAGGGCGCGCGCGGCGGCGAACTCGCCGCGCAGGCAGGCCTGTGCAATGGCGGTCATCTCGCCGGGGATTTCGTTCGAAGCCACGGAGATCACGCCGCGTCCGCCGAGCGCGGCGAGCGGGATGGTGATGGCATCGTCACCGGAGAGCACGATGAAATCTTCGGGCACTTCCTGCATGACCGTGGCCATCT
>CAIRBY010000572.1 GCA_903876865.1 uncultured Acidobacteriia bacterium | reverse complement strand
GTCTCGCGATAGGCCTTGTAATTGGTGGCCTTGGTGCGCAGGTAGGATTGCATCAGCGCCTTCACCGGCTCCTGCATCAGCTTGATCGCGACCCACTTGCCGTTGGCCTCGCGGATGACCGGCCCGTGATGCGTGCGATAGATCGTGAATTTCTGCTGCGCCATGCCGTTCGCGGTCTTGTAAGGCACGGTGATGTTCTCCGCCACCACCGCGCGCTGCTCGGCGCCGAACTGATACGTCAGCTTGCTGTCGGGGTGCTTGGTGACGGTCTCCAGATACTCGTCCACCGCATCCACGCCGCTCGAGGTGTGCATCCAGCCGGCCTTATCGTTGAAGCCCTGATAGATGAAAAACTGTCCCCAGGTCACGGCGCCGTACGCGTTGAGGCCCTCTTCGCTGACCATCTGCAGTTCGCTGCGGAAGAAGAAGGAGGTGTGCGGATTGATCAGCAGCAGCGCATGCTTGCCGGTGGTGTTGGCGGGGGAGACCGCCGCCCCATTGGAGCCGCGCGGTTCCAGATCCTGGAACGGGATCTCCTTCGCGGGCGCCGCGGCGGGTGGCGGCGTCTTGCCGTAGAACGCTTGCAGCTGCGCCAGATTCACGCGCTCGATATCGCCGCCGATGCTGCCTTCGGTGAACGAGAGCGCCATCCACGGTTCGAAGCGCTGGATCACGTGCGGCTTCACCGCGGGGTGCGTCGAGAGGTAGTAGTTGAGGCCATCGGCGAAGGCGTTCATCAGCGCCTTCAGCCACGCCGGGCTGGCCGCGTACTGCGCTTGCATGGCGGCGGGGCTGATGAAGAGCTTCATGCGCAGATCCTGATAGATTTTAGACTCGCCCTCGGCTTCGGCCAGGCGGCCCATCGAGTTCAGGTAGTTGGTTTCGACGCGGTTGAAATCGTCTTCCGCCTGCGCGTAGACCATGCCGAAGACCACGTCGGCATCGGTTTTGCCATAGATGTGGGCGATGCCCCAGTCGTCGCGCAGGATGGTGACGCGTTGCGCCTCCTGCTTCCAGCGCGCGGTTTCGGCGGCGCTACCGCCCTGAAAGGCGAAGGCGGCCGACGCGGCGGCGAGAATCAGAAGCGGTCTCAGGAAAAGCAATCGGTTCTTCATGCAGGGCTCCCCATCCAGTGTATGCCGCTCACCGGAGTTTCGCTGTGGCCGTGCCTCCCCTTACACTAGAAGAATGCGCAAACGGATTCCCCCGGCTCTCGGCGTGGCACTGGTGTGCTGCTGCCTGCTGGGCGTCTCCCCGGCGCAGACCGCCACCAAAGCCAAGAAGAAGAGCGCCGCGAAGAAGAAGCGCCGTCCCGCTGCGCCGGCGGTAAGTGCCGCGGCGCGCGGAGCCGCGCTCGAACGCGTAGAGGGCTACCTCGCCGATTCCGCCGCGAAGCCGTTTCAGCAGCCCGGCGCGCTGGTGCCCTTCTTCGAGCAACTGGTGCGTTTGGGCGCGGCGGAAAACAAGGCGCCCGTGCACATCGTCCACTGGGGCGATTCGCACACCGCGGCCGATGAGTGGACCGGCGGCCTGCGCGAACAGTTCCGCGAACGCTTCGGCGATGGCGGCTCCGGCTTCTCGCTGGTGGGCCATCCCTTCCTGGGCTACCGGCGCTTCGATGCGCGCGGCGGCGGCACCACCGCATGGGTTCCCAGCGGACTCCGCACCGGCGCGGGCGATGGCTGGTTCGGCCTCGGCGGCATCGCCATGTCCACGGCTCGCCCCGGCCAATCGCTCTTCCTGCAGACGGAATGCGAGCGGCTGGAGATCCAGTTTATGGCGCAGCCCCACGGCGGCCGCCTCGCCCTCTATGATGGCGATCAGTTCCTGGATGAGATCCCCACGGAAGGCGAACTCGCACCCGCCTACATTCGCTACGCCACCGAACCCGGGCCGCACCGCTTCGTGCTCAAGACCCTCGATGCGCGCCCCGTGCGCGTCTTCGGCTGGGTCGCCGATAACACCGCGGGCGTCACCTATGAAGCACTCGGCATCAACGGCGCCGAGGCCACGCTGCTGCTGAAATGGGACGAGGCGATGTTCGCCACCTACCTGCAGCGCCGCAATCCGGGCCTCATCGTGCTCTCTTACGGCACCAACGAAGCCAGCGACCCGCTCTGGCATCACGAAAGCTATCGCGATGCGTTCGCCAAAGTGATCGGCCGCCTCCGCACCGATGCGCCCGCCGCGACCATCCTGGTGCTGGGCCCGGGCGACCGCTGGATCATGACGCGCGGACGCTGGCAGCTTGTCGCCGGCATCGACGATATCATCGCGCAGCAGCAGAGCGTCTGCCGCGAACTCGGCTGCGTCTACTGGGATGCGCGCGAACGCATGGGCGGCGCGGGCGCCATGCGCGACTGGCAACTCGCCGGACTCGCGCAGGGCGATCGCGTCCACTTCACCGCAACCGGCTATCGGCGCCTGGCGAGCACCCTGTTCGTCGATCTGATGCAACTCTTTGAGGCCTATAAGAAGGCGCGTCCCGAATCCACCGACCAGATCTCGCATGGCCGCCCCGTTGGCGGCCCTCCAAAACAATGACACTGCAAAGCAGAATTCTCGAAGTGCTGCGCCAATTTGCCGGCAAGCCGATCGATCCGTCGCCGGACGAATCGCTCTTTGAATCCGGGCTGCTCGATTCTTTCGCGCTGGCCGATTTTGTCACCGCGCTGGAAGCCGAATTCAAAATCAAGATCCCGGATTCGGATCTGACGCCGCGCAAATTCGACACCATCGAGCGCATCGAAGCCTATATCGAGAGCCACTCCTAGCCCTATGGCGAGCCTGCGCGCGTTCGGCTGCTACCTGCCCTCGCGAGTGGTGGAGAACGCGGAACTCGGCGCGATGGTGGGCGCGGATCCGGCGTGGATCCTGCAAGCGAGCGGTATCGAACAGCGCCGCTTCGCCGCGCCCGAAGAGACGGTGGCGAGCATGGGCGCGCGCGCCGCGGCCGAATGCCTGGCGAACGCAGGCATCGAAGCCAAAGAGGTGGGTCTGGTGCTGGTCGCGAGCGGTTCGGGCGAGCGCCGCTTCCCCGGTCCGGCTTCCGCGATCGGGTCGGCGCTAGGCATCCCCGGCACGCCCGCAATCGATCTACCGCTGGCGAGCGCGGGTTCCCTGTTCGGCTTGGCGCTGGCCGCGCAACTCGCGTCCGCCTATGTCAACGTGCTGGTGGTGGCGAGTGAGATCATGTCCCGCACGGTGTCGCTGGATGCAGCGGGCCGCGATACCGCGATCCTCTTCGGCGATGGCGCGGGCGCGTGTCTGGTGACCGAAGGTGCGGGCTTCGCGCACGTGGTGGATTCGCTCTTATGCAGCGATGGAGAGTTCGCGGCGGCGCTCTCGCTGCCGTACGACGGGCCGCTCCACATGGACGGGCGCACCATCATTCTGCAGGCCTCGCGGAAGATCCCGCGCGCGATTCTGCAATTGCTGGAGCGCAACGCCTGCGCCCCCGCGGACGTGGCCGCGTTCCTGATGCATCAGGCCAATCTCAACCTGATCACGCGCGTGGCTCAGGCAGTCCAAGTGCCGCCGGAGAAGTTCTACCGCAACCTGAACCGTTACGGCAATACGTCTTCGGCCTCGCTGTTGATCGCGGCGGCGGAGTGGTGGCGCGGGCAGAACGGCGCCATGCCCGGACCGGTGGTGTTCGCGACCTTCGGCGCGGGTTTACATTGGGGGGCGCTACTGGCGCTACCCTGGAGTGCATGGTCAGACGGATAGGGTCAAAGTAGTATGGACAATCTGAAAGGCAAAATCGCGCTGGTCACGGGTTCCAGCCGCGGGATTGGCCGCGCGATTGCGGTGGCTCTGGCTAAGGCCGGCGCGGATGTGGCGCTCAATTACAAAACGCGTGCGGCAGATGCGCGCGACGCGGAAAGTGAAATTACGGGCATGGGTCGGCGCGCGATCGCCGTACAGGCCGATGTCTCCGACGCGAAGGGAGTTGCCAAACTCCTGGACGCGGCGCGCAGCGAACTGGGACACATCGATATTCTGGTCAACAATGCCGGTATCGCGCGCGTGCAGACCATCGAAGAGATCACCGAGGCGGATTGGGACGAGTTGCTCGCCGTCAATCTGAAATCCTGCTTTCTGATGACGCAGGCGGCGCTGCCCGGAATGCGCGCGCGCCACTGGGGCCGCATCATCAATCTCTCTTCGGTGGCGGCGCACGTGGGCGGCGTGGTGGGCGCGCACTATGCGGCCTCCAAGGCGGGGATGCTGGGGCTGACGCACTATTACGCGTCGCGCCTGGCCAAGGAAGGCATCACCGTGAACGCGATCTCCCCGGCGCTGATCGAGACGGAGATGGTGACGGCCAACATCAACGCCACGCCGGACCGCATCCCGCTGGGCCGCTTCGGCGCGGCCGATGAAGTGGCGGACGCGGCGGTGATGCTGGCGCGCAACGGCTACATCACCGGGCAGACGCTGCACATCAATGGCGGCTGGTACATGAACTAGGTGAAGGGGAGGTAGGCCGCGCCGCGTTGCGCGCGCCTGCCGCAATCGGGTTATACTTCGGGCGCAAACATGAATTCCCAGCCGCAAACCAAAACGAGCGTAGCGCTCACGGTGGTCACCACAGTCTTTTTCCTGTGGGGCTTCGTGACGGTGCTGAATGACATTCTGGTGCCTCACCTGAAGGCGCTGTTCGAGCTGAATTACACGCAGACCATGCTGATTCAGTTCACCTTTTTCTCGGCCTACTTTCTCATGTCGATTCCCTCTTCGCGCATCCTCGCGCGGGTGGGCTACCAGAACTCCATCGTCGCGGGGTTGGCCGTGATGGGGCTGGGCGCATTGCTGTTCTACCCGGCGGCGGCAGTGAAATCCTACGCCGTATTCCTGGGCGCGCTGTGGGTGCTGGCGAGCGGCATCACGCTGCTTCAAGTGGCGGCCAACCCGTATGTGGCGCAACTCGGCGCGCCGGGCGGAGCCTCGAGCCGGTTGAATCTGGCGCAGGCGTTCAATTCGCTCGGCACCACCATCGCGCCGTACCTGGGCGGCATCCTGATTCTCTCCGCGACCGCGGGCCACGCCGATGCGAGCGCGGTGCAGTTGCCCTACGTGGTGATCGGGCTGACGCTCTTCCTGCTGGCCTTCGGCGTCTCGCGCTTTCACCTGCCGGCGCTGCCGGATATCGAAGAGCATCCCGGCACGGCGCTCACGGACAGCATCTGGAAGCACCGCCATCTGGTGTTGGGAACCATCGGCATCTTCATCTACGTGGGCGCGGAGGTTTCGATCGGCAGCTTCCTGGTGAACTACTTCACGCAGCCGAATATCGGCGGCATGACGGAGCGGGCCGCGGCGGGGTATGTCTCCTTCTATTGGGGCGGCGCAATGCTGGGCCGCTTCATCGGCTCCGCGCTCCTGCGCGAGATGTCTCCCGGCAAGGTGCTGGGCGGCGCGGCGCTGGCGGCGAGTCTGCTGCTCTGCTGCACGGTCGCAACCAGCGGTCCGGTGGCGATGTGGAGCGTGATCGCCGTGGGCTTCTTCAACTCGGTGATGTTCCCGACCATCTTCACGCTGGGCATCGCGGAGCTGGGTCCGCTGACGGCGAAGGGCTCGAGCCTGCTGATCATGGCGATTGTGGGCGGCGCGATTCTGCCGGTGCTGCAGGGAGTGCTGGCGGATTCCATCGGCATCCACATGGCGTTCCTGATGCCGGCCATCTGCTATCTCTACATCGTCTACTACGGCTTCAGCGGTTCGAAGATCACGCGACACGCAAAGGCGGCTTAGCGGGGATCGATTACCGGGCGTGCAGGCGAAAGGCCAGCGTCAGGATGCAGAGCGAGGAACAGGCGAAGTAACAGCCGATCCAGAGCAGGTCCGTCTGCGAGCCGGGCAGAATCCGAATCCAGCGGAAGGCGAGCGCGAGGAAGAGCATCGCGAAGCCTCCAGTGAGCGCCCCGGCCAGGGTCAGGAGCCAGCCGTCCATCAGGCGGCGCCGGATGCGCAGGGCCTGCGCCAGCAGCACTTCGAGTATGGAGGTGCTCGCCGCCATCACCACGATCAGCAGCGCGATGGTCCGGAAACTGACGCGCGTGCGGATGAAGAAAAGGTCGATCACGCCCACTGCGGCCAGGGCCACGCCGTTCAGCACCAGCAGCCAGCCTTTGCCATGCCCTGCTCTCCAGAGACCGGCGCCGGCGGAGCAGGCTGCCGCCGCGAGAATGAATAGGCCCAGCCAGGCGATGGCGTCGCCACGCGAGCGGACCGTCAGTGGTCCACTGTAGCCCATTACGCTGAAGAATTGGATCGCGATCAGCGCATACAGGCCGGAGCACAGGGCCAGCAGCCACCAGTTCTTCTTCAGAGTTTGCAGCATGCCGCACCTCCCGATCCAGCATAGCGCCGGAATTGGGGCGCGTATACCGTCTGGAACGCGCTGCCCGCTCGGCGCTTACCGCTTGAGCATTTCGCGCGCGCAGTTGAAGCCGGGCGCGCC
>CAIRBY010000571.1 GCA_903876865.1 uncultured Acidobacteriia bacterium | reverse complement strand
TCGCGACTGCCGTAGCGGTGTGTGCGCTGGCGCTCTTCATCGTGCACGAACTCTACACGAAGAACCCGGTGGTGCATCTGCGCGTCTTCAAGAACCGCACCTACGCGGCAGGCGTGTTCCTCATGACGATGGTTGGCTTCGTGCTCTATGGCAGCCTGCTGCTGGTGCCGATCTTCCTGCAGACCATGCTCGGGTATCCGGCGCTGAACGCAGGCATCGCGATGGCGCCGCGCGGGCTGGGCAGCTTCCTCATGATGCCCGTGGTGGGCACGGTGCTGGGCAAGTTCGACCCGCGCAAGGTGCTGGCGTGCGGACTCATCGGAGCCTCGTTCACGCTTTACCAACTCTCCGGCCTGAATCTGAACGCGGGCTACTGGGATATCTTCTGGCCGCAGTTCATTCAGGGAGCGGCGCTGGCTCTGCTCTTCGTACCACTGACCACCGCCACGATGGACCCGATCCCCAAAGAAGAGATGGGCAACGCCACCAGCATGTTCAACCTGATGCGGAATCTGGGCGGCGGATTCGGGATCGCGGCGGCGACCACCTTTCTGTTCCGCCGGCAACAGTTCCACACCCACTTTCTGGGCGAACACGTGAGTTCGCTGAGCGTTCCCTCGCAGGCCTTTCTAAAGGGCACGCAGACCGCGCTGATGATGCGCGGCAGCGACCCGGCGGCGGCCTCTCATCAGGCCTATGTGGCGCTATGGGGAACGGTGCAGCGCCAATCGGCGATGCTGGCGTTTGTGGACACCTTCCGCGTCATGTCGGCGGTCTTCCTGCTCGTGCTGCCGTTCCTCTTCGTCATGAAACGGCCTCAACACGGAAAAGCCTCTGGGCCGATGCATTAGGAACCGCGGCCGCAAGGGAGTGAAACTCGGTTGAAGCGGATCGCGGAGCATCAATCGAGAACACTTGGAGGCACAGTGTCTTCGCGCGAACCGGCCCCGAAGCTCCACCGCCCCTCGCTCCCTCGAAGCCGCCGAAGGCAGGGCAGGCCTGCCAACTGCTCGGGCGTGCCGGGTTGGCAGGCGAAACCGCCTGCCCTACAGTGGGGTTTCATGCCGGCAGGCGACAAGGCGCGGACTGCTTCGCCGCCCTTCTATTTCACTGCGATCGTCACGCTGCTGTTGCTGGTGAAGTTCCCACTTTTGATCACCACAGGAAGCGAGATGCCCGGGGTGAGCGAGGCCGGAATCTCCACATTGATCTGCGTCAGTCCCGCGACCGCGCCAGGGGCTGCGCCCGCGAACTTCACGGTGGCGTTGACGCCGCCGATGGTGACCGTGGGCGTGACGGCAAGCGGGAAGAGTCCCGCGGTAACCGCGCCATCCGCGCTGGCCGGAATGGTGATGCCGCCGCCGGTGGCGAAGATCTGCACCACGGAAAGCGCAGTAGCGGGGCTGCCGCTGGAGTTGACGCTGGAATCCTGATTGAGAATCGCGCCCGGGCCCAAGCCGGAGGCATCCAGGGTGAAGATCGCCGGGTGAGCCGCCTGCACCGGCACGGTCAGTGCGTTCGAAGTCTGGTTCTGATACTGCACCTGAACCTGGGTGCTGCTCTTGCCGGAGACAGCGTAGGGGACCACGGCGCTGACCTGTCCGGCAAGCGTATAGATCATGGTCGCCGGCGTGCCATCGAAGAGCACCTGCGTGCCGGCGAGCGAATTGGTGACTTTGCCCCCCACCACCTGCAGCGTGGCGATGGTGGCCGGGCCCATGCCTTTGCCGAAGAGCGTCACAATCTCGCCCGGGGAAACCGCGTCCGTGCGATAGCTGGCCGCACTATTGACGCTGGAGAGAACCACCGGCGGGGCCGCGGGCGCCAGTTGCGTGATGGTGTAGGTGAGCGCGCCCACGTGAATGCTACCGGTGCGGGTATCGCTGGTGTTGGCGAGTGCGTGGTAAGAGATGCCGCCGTTACCGGTGCCGGAGGTGCTGCCGGGATAAATCGTGAGCCAGGAGGCATCGGTGGTAGCCGCCCAGGGGCAGCCATCGCCCGTATTGACGGAGATTCGGCCATCGCTCGCGGGCGAGGCGATGGTGGCGCTGTTGGCAGAGAGGCTGATATTGGCGGGCGAGCCCTCCTGCGTCACGGTCAGTGTGGGCGGGGGCGGCGTAGTCAGCCCCGTGAACAGCGTAATGGTGCCGCTGCGTCCCGCCACGCAGGCGTTGGGCGCAACAGTGTAAGGCTGCGGAGCGCCGGAGGTCCCGCCCGGGTTTCCGCTGGTGATGCCGGGAAAGGTAATCCACTTGGCGCCGGTCAGCAACTGCCATGCGCAAACACCTTGCACGTTGGCCGTGCCGGTGCCGCCATCCACGGTGAAACTCTGCGAAAGCGGGCTGAGGCCGAACTGGCAATCGGCACCTGCCTGTGTCACGGTCACGGCGCTGAGCGCGATGGTCATGGCGGCGGAGCGGGCGGCGGCGCCGCGGTTGGCGTCCACGGTGAACGAGACTCTGGCCGGGGCGGTATAGCTTTGAACCTGGTCGGTCATGTGCAGCCAGGCAACCGCTGACGTTGCAATGAAGTTTCCGCAGGCGCCGCTTCCGGTCACGAACACGGAGCCGGTATAGTTATCGGCGGCGATACTGAACTGGAGCGGCGAGACGCTGAAGGTGCAGACCTGGGCGGCAAGCGGGGCGGCGAACAGCAGCGTCAGAGCGAAAAGCCTCATTATGGCTAGTTTAGCGCCTTGCGACAGGCCGCGAGAATCGCTACCGCGCCGGGGGTATCGCCATGTACACAAACGGTCTGGGCAAGGCCCTCGCGCGCGAAGCGGAGAGCCTGCGCCGCAGCCGCATCCGGATCTGTGATGAGCGCACCCGGAAGTTTGCGGGAGCGCAGGGTGCCATCTGGTTCGTAGCAGCGGTCGGCGAAGGCTTCCCCGATGACCGGCAGCCCCATACCGCACCAGACTTCGAGCATGGGGGAACCGGCGAGCCCGAAGATGGGCACAACCCGGCTCCAGCGCTCCACCCCGGCGCCGATGGCCCTGGCCACAGCGGCGTTGTGTACCGCCACGTTATACAGAGCCCCGTGCGGCTTCACGTGTACGATGCTTCCGCCGAGGCGCTGCACGATCGCGTCCAGCCGCAGAATCTGTTCGTGGACACTCTCGGCGATCGCGGCCTCGGACATGGAGATTTCGAGGCGGCCGAAATTCTCGCGGTCCGGGTAGCCGGGGTGGGCGCCGATGCGCACGCCGCGTTGGAGGGCGAGGCGCACGGTGCGCTCCATGGTCTCCGCATCACCGGCGTGGGCGCCGCAGGCGATGTTGGCGGAGGTGATGTACTGCATCAGCGCGGCCTCGTGGTCCGCGTCCGGAAGTTCACCCATGTCGCAATTGAGATCGAGTTTCATAGAGAGTAGAGCCACTCCTCCTGATCGCGCAACAGTTCCAGCGCGGCGGGCAGGGTGATGCGTTCAAAGGCCACCCGGTCGCGCGGACGGAGTTGGCCGAGGCGCCAGAAATCGGCGGAGATCACGGTGGCCGGTTTGGGATAGCCGCCGGTGGTCTGGTGTTCCACGAAGAGGATGATGGGCTGGCCATCGGGCGGCGCCTGCACCGCACCGAGCGGGACACCCTCACTCACCATCTGCCCGGCGTGGGCGGCGAGGGGCGCGCCTTTCAGGCGGATGCCCATGCGGTTGGACTCCTCGCTGACGGTGTAGGTGGCGCGGTAGAGCTCCTCGCCGAATTCGCGGGCGTGCGGTCCGGCCGTGACCCGCAGCGACGCAGTTCGCTCGGGAACGGGCGGTGTATATTTCTCGAAGCCGCGGGCGGGTTTGCGCGGCAGGCGCACGGCGGCATCGCCGATATCCAGCATGTCCCCGGCGCGCAACGGGCGTCCGCCCACTCCCGTCATCACGTGCACGCTGGCCGACCCCATCACCAATGGCACGGCGAAGCCGCCGCGCACGGCGAGGTAGGCGCGCGCGCCGTGGGTGGCGCGGGGGCAGCGCAGCACCTCCCCGGCACGAAGTTGCACGGGCTGCCAGAGGGGCAGTCCAGAGCCGAAATCGGCGCCGGTGAGAGCGATCAGCGTGGGCTGGTCGAAGCTGTATTCGCCTCCATTAAGGGTGAGTTCGAGAGCGGGCGCGTTCTCCGCGTTACCCACCAGAAGATTGGCGGCGCGGAGCGCGAGCGGGTCGGCGGCTCCGGAAGCGGAGATGCCGAAGTGGGCGTAGCCGAAGCGGCCCAGGTCCTGCACGGTGGTTTGCAATCCCGGCGAGAGGACGTGGAGTCGGTTCACGGCAGAATCTCCACCGGGACAAAGCGGACGCGGTCTCCCATACGCAAAAGCGGTGGGGGAGTCTGCGTGGCGTCGAAGAGCGTGAGCGCGGTGCGGCCGATGAGGCGCCATCCACCGGGGGAAGCGAGCGGGTAGATGCCGGCCTGCGCCCCGCCGATGGCGACGCTGCCCACCGGCACGTGCTTGCGCGGGGCGGAAAGGCGCGGCGTCGCGAGTTCCGGAGGGAGTCCACCGAGATAGGGAAAGCAGGTGGAGAAGCCGACGAAATAGACCAGATACTCTGCCGCGGAGTGGAGTTCGATCACGCCCGCCGGGGAGAGTCCGGTGTGGCGCGCGACATCGGCGAGATCCGGACCGAATTCGCCGCCATAGGAGACGGGGATCTCGACGTGGCGCGGCGGCGGAGGAGTTTCGAACTCGTGCGAGGCGAGGCGCGCGCGGATCAACGCTTCGACTTCGGCGTGGGTGCGCAGGCGCGGGTCGAAATCGACGAGCACCGAATTGTAGGCGGGGTGCAGGTTGAGGATGCCGCGGACACCCGTAAGGGCGCGGGTGAGGCGCGCCACCTCCTGATGGGCCACAAGCGAGATTTCGGCGCCGAAAGAGAGAAAAAGAGAGCGGTCGCTGGCGGGGCGGATCGTCACTTCAGTCGGTTCACTTCAAGTTGATCGTATCAGGTTGAGCGCGTCTGGTTGAGCGCGTCTGGTTGGCAGGCGAAAACGCCTGCCCTACCAGCTAATCCAGCTTCGCCTGCTCCAGGCGCGGGGAGAGCAGGTGGAAGATTCCGAGGGCAACGATGTAGGCGGACCCCGAGATCATGAAGAGAATGAAATAACTGCCGGTCCACGTCACCACGAGTCCCGCGAGTTTCAACATCAGCGCGTTTCCGGCCGCGCCCGCCGCGGCGCCGATGCCGACCACGCTACCCACGGCCACGCGCGGAAACATATCGCTGGTGGTGGTGAAGAGATTGGCGCTCCACCCCTGGTGCGCGGCCATCGCCAGACTGAAGATCCCGATCACGACCCACATATTGCCGGCGTAGGGTGCGTAGAGCACGGGGACGACACCGAGCGCGCAGATCAGCATCGCGGTCTTGCGCGCGGCGTTGACGGACCAGCCGCGGTTGATGAAATTGCCGGAGAGCCAGCCGCCACCCACGCTGCCGATCGTGGAAGCGTTATAGACAATCAGCATCGGGATGCGGATATCCATCAGCGAGAGGTGGTACGTGTCCTGCAAATACTTGGGAAGCCAGAAGAGAAAGAACCACCAGATCGGATCGGTGAAGAATTTGCCGAGCGCGAAGGCCCAGGTCTCTTTCTTCGGGAAGACCTTAGACCAGGCGACGGATTCGACCTTATCCGGCGGATCGCTACGGATCATCGCCAGTTCCTCGGCGGACACTTTGGGGTGCAGTTCCGGTTGGCGGTAGAGCACCATCCACAGCGCCACCCACACGAAGCCCACAGCACCGGTCGCGATGAAGGCCGATTGCCAGCCCCAGTTCGCGGCGAGCCACGGCACCAGCACGATGGTCGCCACGGCGCCAATATTGGCGCCGGAGTTGAAGATGCCGGTGGCGGTACCGCGCTGCCGTTTGGGGAACCACTCGGCCACGGTCTTGATGCAGGCCGGGAAGTTGGCGGATTCGCCGAAACCGAGCAGCACGCGCGCGATGCCGAACGTGAACGCGGTGGTGGCCCACGCATGCATCATGGCTGCCGCGCTCCATACGGCCACCGCAATGGCGAAGGCTACGCGCGTGCCGAACTTATCCAGCAGGCGCCCGGCGCCGAGCAGGCCGATGGCGTAAGACAACGCAAAGGCGGAGGTGATGTTGCCGTACTGATCCGCCGTCCAGCCGATGTGCGTCTCCAGCGTCTTGGCGAGGAGGCTCAGAACCTGACGGTCCACATAGCTGATGGTGGTGGCGAAGAACAACAGCGCGCAAACGGTCCAGCGGAAGTGCGAGCGCTCCGGTCTGACTATGGTCGGTGACATGGAAGCAAGATTATACCTACTATCGCGTCAGCACTTTGCCAGGCAGCGCGTTGGTAGCCTTGCCCGCGGCAATCACGGGGATTCCGTTGACGAGCACGAAGCGCATGCCTTCGGAGAGCTGATTGGGCTGGTCGAAGGTGGCGAGGTCGCGCACGGTTTCGGGGTCGAAAATGGCGATATCGGCCCACATTCCCGCCTTCAACACGCCGCGGTCGGCCAGGCGCATGCGCTGCGCGGGCAGGGCGGTGAATTTGCGGATGGCCTCTTCCAGCGTGAGCAGGTGCTCCTCGCGGACGTACTTGCGCAGAATCCGGGGGAAGGTGCCGTAGGCGCGCGGATGCGGGTGCTCCTTGCCGAGCACGCCATCGAGTCCGGTGCCCTGCGAATCGTTGCAGATGGAAACCCACGGCTGCTTGAGGGCGAGCGAGACATCCGGCTCGTCCATCGCGAAGACGCCGACCATGGTGAAGGCCTCGTCTTCGATCAGAAGATCGAAGACCGTGTCGATCGGGTCCTTCTTCCAGAGCACGGCAATCTCGGCGATGGTCTTGCCTTGCAGCGGGATCAGCTTGGGATTCTGCACCGCGCTGAGGATGAATGATTCGGGGCCTTTGACCTGCTGCCACTCGTTGTTCCACTCGCTCGAAGGCGTCTCCATCTCTTGGCGGATGCGGGCGCGCTGCGCCGGGTCTTTGAGGCGCTCGATCAGTTTCTTGTCGCCGCCGTCATGCGCCCAGGGCGGGATCACGGCGGAGAAAGTGTTGAAGAAGGCGGTGTAGGCGTAGGTATCCGCCGCCACATCCAGGCCGGATTTACGTGCGGCTTCGATGTGCGCCACGATCGCGGGCATGCGGCCCCAATTGGACTTTCCGGCGGCCTTGAGGTGCCAGATCTCCACCGGGACATGCGCCTCGCGGCCGATGCGGAAGGCCTCATCCAGCGCGGGAAGAATCGCGTCGCCCTCATCGCGGATGTGGGAGGCGTAGGAGCCGCCGAACTTCGCAGCCTCACTGGCGAGCGCGATCAGTTCCCCGGTTTTGGCATAGGGCGCGGGCGCGTATTGCAGCGACGTGGAGAGACCGATGGCGCCCTGCCGCATGGCGTCCCGCACCAGCGCCTGCATGCTTGCCAGTTCGGCCGCGGTGGGGGTGCGGTCGTCATCGCCCAGCACCATACGGCGCACCTGCGTGGCGCCCACATAGGTCGCGAGATTGATGCCCATCCCCTGCTTGCGCAGGCGCGCGAAATACTCGCCGAACGTGCGCCAGTCCGGCTTCACGCCATAGTGTTCGTAGGTGACGTGATCGGCCTTGAGAATGGCGTCGTTGAGCGGGGCGACGGAGCCGCCTTCGCCCGTGATCTCCGTAGTGATGCCCTGGAAAATCTTGGAGGGCAGGTGCGGATTGACCAGGATGGTGAGTTCGCTCTGGCCCAGCATGTCGATGAAACCGGGCGCGACCACCAGGCCCTTGGCATCGATGGTCTGCTTCGCGGCGGCGCCGGCCAGGTTGCCGATCGCGGCGATCTTCCCGCCGCGGATGCCGATATCGGCGGCATACCACGGCGAGCCCGTGCCATCGATCACGTGGCCATTGCGGATCACCACGTCATAAGGAGTCGTAGCGGCGGCGAAGAGCAGAATGGGCAGCAGAAACGGCATACGTGACAGTGTGGCACACAGCGGATCGGGGTGGGGGTGCGCTACTCTGATGCCCATGGACCAGATCCCGATGGACCCGTACAACTTCACGCGCGAGGAGCGCGCCGTCTTCCGCCGCCTCACCACCCCGGCGAAGATCCAGCGGTATCTGGACGACCTGGCATACAACAAAGAGAAGGGCGGGCCCACCTGCCGCGGACCGCGCCGCGTGATGCGCGACCGCACCGGGCACTGCATGGAAGGCGCGCTGATGGGCGCGGCGGCGCTGCGCATGCTGGGGCACCAGCCGCTATTGCTGGATTTCGAAGCCGTGCGCGACGACGATCACGTGCTGGCGATCTTCCGCGAGCGCGGGCACTGGGGCGCGCTCGCGAAATCCAACTACAGCGGCTTGCGCTATCGTGAACCGGTCTACCGCACGCTGCGCGAATTGGCCATGAGCTATTTCGAGCATTACTCCAACCTCAAGGGCGAGAAGACCCTGCGCAACTATTCGCGCCCCGTGAACCTGCGGCGCTTCGACGGCATCGGTTGGATGACGAGCGAGGAAGAGTTGTGGAGCATCCCGGAGTACCTGGTGACGATCTCCCACACCCCGCTGCTGGATGCGAAGCTGGTGCCGAAATTGGGGAGGGTGGACGAACGCTTATTCGCTGCTGGGTTAGTGGGTAGTACCGGACACTAGGCTGTGGGCTGGGAATTGCGGCTGGTCAGCCGCATCACCAGAATGTAGAGCAGACACAGTCCGAGAACCGCGCCGACGATCCAGTGACCCTCATGCTGGATCATGCGCACCAGCGCTTCCGGATCGTCCATCAGATCGGGATGCGCGGCCGTAATCTTCACGCCGAACCAGGCCAGCACGGAGCACCAGGTGAACGCT
>CAIRBY010000570.1 GCA_903876865.1 uncultured Acidobacteriia bacterium | reverse complement strand
GCCGCGCTCGCCATCCTCCACACCGCAGACTTCGTCTCCAACCGCACCCACGTAGTCTTCGCCACAGACTCCTCCTTCGGCCCCGGCCAGTCCCCCTGGTTCCCCCAGCGCGCCGCAGACTTCATCCGCGCCCAGCACCTTCCCGGCCCCATCTACCAGGAGTACGGCCTCGGCGGCTTCACCGCCTGGCGTCTCGGTCCAGACTACCCCGACTTCATCGACGGCCGCTTTGACCACCTCGCCCCCGACGTCCTCGCCTCCGAGCGCAGCCTCCTCAACACCCCACCCGATTCCCCCGCCTTCACCTCCGCCGCTGACACCTGGGGCATCAACCTACTCCTCATCTCCGAAGCCGCCCCTCGCGCCGCCCAGCGCCAGAGCGCCGCCGCCTTCTGCCGCTCCACCCTCTGGCGTCCCGTCTACATGGACGAGGCCTCCCTCGTCCTCCTCCGCAACACCCCCGCCAATCAGCCCCTCATCACCCGCCTCCAGGTCAATTGCTTCACCCAGCCCCTCACGCCCCCCGCAAACGCCTCCACCAAGGCCCGTTACGACTTCGACCTCAGCGCCGGTGGCCTCTTCTTCGCCCTCGGCCGCGACTCCGAAGCCGAAACCCTCCTCCTCAACGCCCAGTCCCTCTTCCCCGCCGACCCCAACGCCACTACCGCCCTCGCGGACATCTACATGCGCCACCAGCTCTGGGACCGCGCCCAAACCCAATACCTCGCCGCACTCGACCGCCAGGACTCCGACGGCCTCTGGTACGCCCTCGGCAACCTCTACCTCCGCCGCCAGCAGCTCCCCCAAGCCGAGGACGCCTTCCTCCATGCAGCCTCCCTCGCCGTCTCCCCGATGGACGCCGACCTCGCGCTCGCCCAGGTCGAAATCCTCCTCCAGCACCCCCAGGCCGCACTCGACGCCCTCGACGGCGCAGAGAAGCACAGCCCTTACCGCGACGGAGCCGAATCCCTCGCCCCCCTCCTCTACGCCCGCATCGCCGAGGGCCGCGCCATCGCAGCACGCCAGCTCGGCCAGCTCCAACTCGCACTCACTTATGAGAGCCGCGCCATCCAGCTCGACCCCTCCAACGCCCCCCTCTGGCAGGAATACGCCACCCTCCTCGACGCCGCCGGACAACCCGACACCGCCCAGCAAGCCCGCCTCCGCGCCGCCACCCTCGCAAACCCGCAGCCCTCCTCAGTCCCTGCGCAATAGTCCCGCCGGAACCCCGAACAACCTTCTATCTCACCCCTGCTTCAATGGATTTCGTAAGCGTAGATCTCCTGCCGATCCACGCGATTGTGCAGTACCAGCGAATCATCCGGCGTTAGCGAGAACTGAAGGTCGTCATCCTGGCTGGAATCAACCCGTCCCGACATCTCCGGACGGTACACCGTCTCAGCCGCCCCATCCGGCACCCGAATCCGAACAATCCGTGCATCCGGGCCATGGATATTCGCATACAAGCTCCGCGAGTCCGAAGCCCAGCTCAAATCGTCCCCTGTCATGCCATCTGCCAGCTTTTGCCACTTCCACGCCTTCACGTCAAAAAGCATC
>CAIRBY010000569.1 GCA_903876865.1 uncultured Acidobacteriia bacterium | reverse complement strand
GGCCGCTTCCAACTCCGCGGTCCACAGTGCGGCGTCGAAGGCGGGCAGCCGTTTGGCGAGTGAATAGGCGGCGAGCGTACTCACGGGGTCTGCGGCGGCGCGCAGCTTTTGCAGGCGGGCTGTGGCGGCGGTTGCGCGTCCGCAGGCGTTCTCGGCGATCCCGAGCGCGGCCTGATTCGGCGCGGCTTGCAGGAACGGCTCCAGGCCGTCTGCGGTGAAGGCGAGTCCGGTGACCGGAGTGCCGATGCCATCCACAATCGCAAGCGCGGCATCGCAGCGGCCGGCTTCGGCGGCGGCCTGCGCTTCCAGCGCGCGCACGCGAATCCACACCTGACGTACGTTGGTGCCACCCTCCTGCCGCGGGAAGAAGCGGTTCTGGAAGAGCGCGCGGGCGCGCTCGAAATTGCCGGCCTCGGCGTAGGCGAGCGCGTGATCGTAGACGAGCGCGGCGGGCATGCGGGCGGGGTCTGGATAGCGCGCGAGGGCATCGGCGAGTTCGGCGGCGGGGTGTCCCAGAATGCCGAGCGCGGTAGAGAGCCCGGCGTAGATTTCGGTGTTGGCGGGGTCGGCTGCGAGGCCCGCGCGGAAGACCTCGGCGGCGGCGGGCACATCGTGCTGCACGCGCAGCAGGGTGCGGCCGAGATTGGCGTGCAGCACCGGAATAGCGGGGTTGAACCGCTGCGCGGTGCGCCACTCGGCGATGGCTGGCTCCACCATGCCGGAGGCCATGCGCAGGGAGCCGAGCAGGAAATGCGCGGCGGCGTCATCGGGCGAATCGGCCAGGGTGGCCTCGAGCACTTCGAGGCTCTGCGCGCCGTTGGGGAAGACGTAGGCGAGGGGCAGTTTGCGCGCGAGGGCGAGATCGGCAGCGCCGGATTCATGCAGTTGCTTGCGGCAGAAGGCGCGATAGTAGGCCACCATCGCGTGCTGTTGCGGCAGCGGCAGGCCGGGTTCGAGTTGCTCGGGCGGCACCTGCGGATAGTCTCGCGAGAGCACGCCGAGCGCCTCTTTCCAGAGGCCGAGGCGCATGGATTCGGCGGCGAGAGCGAGCACGCGTTCGGGATCCGATCCGGTCTGCCCGGAGAGGAAGATGCTGAGCGCGGGTGCGGCGGCGCCGGCATTCGCGGCGGGAGCGTGTCCGCGCGCGCGTTCCACGGCGAGCCACTCTTCGTGCGCGCGCTGATCGTCCGGCTCGGTGCGCCACGTCGCTTCGAGGTAGCGGGAGGCGGCTTCCAGATCGCCGGAACGGGCCAGCAGTTCGCCGAGTTTCAGATTGGCGGCGGCGCGGAAACGCGGCATGCGGCGTGCGGCTTCGAACTGCAGGCGCGCCTCGCGCGCGCGTCCGAGGCCGTGATAGGCGAGGCCCAGATAATAGGCGATCTCGGCATCTTGCGTGGCGCGCGCCTGCGCGGGTTCGAGCCAGCGCACGGAATCGGCGAAGCGCAGCAGCGTGACGGCGAGGCGTCCGGCGGCGAGGCGCAGGGCCGCATCGTCGGGGCTCTGCGCGAGCGCCTTCTCATAGACGCCATAGGCCGCGACGGGATTCCCGTTCAACTCGAGATCGGTCGCCTTTTCCAGCGGACCGCCCGCGGCGGGGCGCTCCTGTGGACCGGTGCGCACGGTCTCGGGCGGCGCCCAATCGTACTCGCCCTCGGTTTGGCGCAGCAGCACGGCGCCGGCGCGATCGCGCAATTCAAACGTCAGCGGGGTGGCGGGCGCGGAGGCAATCTCCCACGTCGCGGTGTGTTCCGGGGAGAGGTCCTGCGTGGTCTCGCGCAGCAATTGCTGCCCGTTCAGGATGCGCACGCGCGCGGCCGGGATGGCGAGGTTGGCGTTGAAGCCCGCCGCCAGTTTTCCGGATTCGCGCCGCAGTTGCAGCACGCCGGTGAGATTGGCGCGGGCGATGCCGCCGATCTCGCGCACCGGCATCCAATACTCGGTGAAGTGAATGCTCTGGCGCGGTTCGAGGAAGGCGTAGGTCTCCTGATTGCGCATCAGGCCGGCCTGCACCTCCACGTAGGCGCTGTTGTCGTCCGAGAGGGCGCGGCGCCAATCGAGGCCATCGGCATCGACTCCCCAGGACCAGATCTTCTTGGCGGGCAGGTCGGCGTAGTCGGCATAGTGGGCCACGCCGGTGTTGGTCTTGGGATGATAGACGCCCATGAAGGGTTCGCGGCTGCCGTGCACGAATTGCGAGACCGGTCCGCGGGTCTGGTTGTGCACCACGCTGAGGTCCATCCCTGCGGAGTTGACGGGCCAGGTTTCCACCTCGGTGAAGCCGTGGCTCGCGGCCCAGCGCATGGGGTACCAGATTTTGGAATCGTCCCAGACGCGCACGCCGGCGTTGCTCCACCAGTAGAAGCGGTGGCGCGCGTCGCTGCGATTGTAGAGCGTGACGCGCTGCTCAAGCACGGTGGAGGCGGGCGCGAGGCGCAGTTCGACGGTCCACTGCATGCCGTAGGGGCGATCGATATTGCCCACGAAGACGCTGGCGCTGCCATCGGGGTTTGTCGCGAAGCGGAAATCCACCGGCGACATGGAGACCCAGTTGTGCGAGACGGGGAAGTTGAACTCGATACCGAAGGCGGCCCAGGCGCCGCGATAGCCGATCTGCGCCTTCTTGATGGAAGGGTTGGCATAGAACATGGGCTGGCCGCTGATCTTATCGACGCAGGTATAGAGGTGGCCGCCGAGATCGGGCAGCACCGAGCATTTCAGATATTCGTTCTCCAGGTAAATGGCGCGCCACGCCGTATCCACGCGCTTGTCGGTGATGCTTTCGCGCAGCGTGTAGGGATAGTTGAAGCGGGTGGCGGCGAACTGGTCGAAGGGCGGATTGACGTCGGGCGGGCCCTCCTGATAGGTGGGTAGGGTGAGGGTGTCCTGCCAGACACGAACGTCGGCCGCGGCCGCGACCTGCGAGAGCGCAAGCGCGGCAGCGAGACAGAGGAAGCGAGCGGGCATAGTATGAGTGTGGCCGAACGGTACGGCGATTTCATCCTACACCTTACAGGGGCGGCGGGCTTGCCGCTAGGAGTTGGTGAGGTAGGGGTTCGGCTGGCCGGCTTCCAGGTCCGCGTAGATCTCAAAGAGACTCGCGAGGCCGGTGCGGTGCAGCAGGCGGCGGGGTGAATCCTGAAGGCGGCAGAGACGGAAGGGGACGCCCGCGCGTTTGGCCTGGCTGGTCAATTCGAGCAGCGCGCCCACGCCGGAACTATCCAGATGGCGGACTTCCTGCAAGTCCACGAGGATCGCCGCGAGGGTGGGATTCGCCTGCCATGCGGCCCGCACCGCGTTGCGCATGCCGGACGCGTGAGCAACGGTGAGATCGCCGGTGAAGTGTACGAAGAGAGTCTGGTGCGCGGGAAGGAACGCGATTTGTGTGACTTCGTCGCGTGCGAGCCTGTCGGGTGTATGCATGTGCGGAGCCCTCTGCCTTTGGTAAAGGCAGGCGGGGGGCCAAAGCGGCAATCCGTTGCGTTGCCGCGCTTTGGCAATCACGGGAGCGCCGGCGGAACGCGCGACCGTGTAATTATTCCCGGCCGTTTCTTCCTACCCGTCGCATTCCACCTGTCGCATTCCACCTGTCGCATTCCACCTGTCGCATTCCACCTGTCGCATTCCACTACGGGGAGGCGTCTCAAGTTGAGTAAGATGGTTGCTACCCACTCGTGAAAACCACCTACACTCCAGCCGGTTCCGAATATCTCTCCCAGCGCCGATTGCGGCGGCACGCGCGCGTACTGCAACTGTGGGCCATGGGG
>CAIRBY010000568.1 GCA_903876865.1 uncultured Acidobacteriia bacterium | reverse complement strand
GCGGCGACATCTACGGCCAGGTTTCCATTGGCAAGGTGGGGCGGGTCAGCATCGTGGGATATGGCGGCGTGGTGCCGGACGACCGAAAGGGCGGTTACTATCTGGGGTCTGCCGACTCGGGCTCGCCCATTCGACATTTCGATGTGACGACCCGCGGTGGCGACGTGCGCTGGTCGGCGATGGGGTGGGCAAGCGGGCTGGTATCGGGGTATTCGTATTCCTTCCGGCACAGGTTTGCGTCGGCGGTCCTAACGACTTTTCCTGGCTTTCGCGTGCCTCCCGGAGGGTTGCCCTACCGCTACGAACTGAACGGGGAGGCCACGCACGCCTTTTACGCCGATTACCAGCGCGGCAAACTGCACGCGGCAGCGGAATACCGCGTCATCAACGGCGATACCCGGTTCACCGGACTGCCGGTACCGGCGAGCCCGTACTATTCCAATTCCTGGTATGTGCTGGCTTCCTTCCGGGTCAGCCCCCTTCTGGAACTCGGGGCTTACTATGACGAGTACATGGTCAACCGGGACAAGGTTTTCAGCCCGAACAACGGCATCCGCGGACCGGTTGCGGTGGCGCGCTTTGACCTGACGCGCTTCTGGAACGTGAAACTGGAAGGGCATTATAGCGATGGCTACGGCAGTCCCATGACCGCGCACTCGTTCTATCCAAGCTCAAACCCCGGCGGCTTCAAGAATCATACCAACGTACTCCTGGTCCGCACCGGGGTCACTTTTTGAGGAGACGACGATGAGACACAACTACCTGTTGATCCTGATCGCCGCGGTTACGGTTTATACGTCCGCCTGGCTGCACGCCGCCGATGTAAAAGTAATTGCCAATTCCAGCGTGAAGGTTAGTTCGATTTCCGCTGACGATCTGAAACGCGTCTTCCTGGCGACGAAGACGTCGCTCGAAGACGGCAGCCACGTGGAGCCGGTGCTGGAAAAAGGCGGAGCGACCCACGCCCTGTTCTTGAAAGAGTATTTGGGCAAGACCGAAGCGGCGCTCGATATGTACTACCGCTCCCTGGTCTTCACCGGCAAGGGCGCGATGCCGAAAACCCTGGCCAATGACGCGGAAGTAGCGGCCTACGTGGTCAAGACCAGGGGCGCGATCGGTTATGTGAGCGCTTCCGCCGCCGCAGGGGACGCCAAGGTCCTCGAAGTGAAGTAAGGCGAGGTGATGGTGAGACGTACAAGTACCATGTCGGCCAGAATCTGGCGCGGCATCGGCATCTTCATTCTGGGCTTCGTCGTGCTCACGATTGTCGGCAAGATTCAGGGCACGCGGACGGAAAGCAGTCTCGCGAATACGTCCGAAGCCCTGTTTCCGGCGGCGCAATTGAGCCAGCAGGCGGAGAGCAGCTTCCAACAGGCGGTGAAGGGGTTCGGCGATGCGGTCCTGATGCAGGACTCCGGTGCCCTGGAAAAAGCCGCCGAACAGGGCCGGGCGGTGGTAGCTGCGCTGAATGCGGTGGCTACCGCTCCCGGGCTGGCGCCGGAACGCGCCGCGGGCGCGCGGGATTTGGCGCATCGCTTCGAACAGTTTTTCACCGACGCCGGCAGCGTCTACGGCGCGGTGCTATCCAATCCCTCGGCCATGGCGAGCATGCAATCCCGAGTACAGGAACTGGGGCAACGGACTGAGATCTTGAAGACGTCGCTCGCCGCGGCGCGCACCCAATTCTCCGATGATCTGAAGCAGCAGATCGGCGAATTGCGTGAGGCAAGCAGCCGGCAGCGGCGGTTCACGTTGTTGATCTTCGCGGCCACTTTGATACTGGCCGTGCTGATTGTCAATCTGACCATCCGGCGCAGCATCGTGGGCCCGGTGCTGCACGCCATCGAAGGTGTGCGCAAGGCGGCGCACACCGCGGCGGATTCCTCCACCCGTGCCGCGGAATCGGGCAACCGTGTGGCGCGCGATGCACAGGAACAGGCCGCGGTGATTGAAGAGACGTCAGCCTCGCTGGAAGAGATTGGCGTGACCACGCGCAAGAACGCGGATCAGGCGGTAGAGGCCGACCGCTTGATGGCCGAAGCGCGCCTGCGCCTAGAAAGGAGCACCGAGGTAGTGCGCAGCCTGCTGGCTTCCATGGAGGAGATCTCGCGTTCCAGCAGGGAACTGCTGGTCATCCTGAAAAGCTCTGACGAAATCGCCTTCAATACCAACATTCTGGCCTTGAATGCGGCCGTGGAAGCGGCCCGGGCCGGCGCTGCGGGGGCGGGCTTCAGTGTGGTGGCGAACGAGGTGCGATCGCTGGCCCACCGGGCAGCGGAGGCGGCGCGCAATTCCGCCACGATTGTGGAAACAACTTTGGCAAATGTGAGCGCCGGAGTGCGGCTGGTCTCCCAGGCAAACCGGAGCTTCGACGAGGTCTTCGGCACCATCGGCGATGTCGGGAAACTGGTCTCGGCAATCGCCACCAACAGCGAGGAACAGGCGCGTGGCGTGACCCTGATCGGAGATGCTGTCACGCGAATGCAGACGGTGACGCAGAACAACGCCGCCAATGCCCACGAAACCGCCGCGGGCAACGCCGAAGTATTGAAGGAGATTGAAGCCACGCGCAGCTATTTGGATGGGTTGGTGCAGCTGGCCGGACAACCGATGTAAGAGTCGCGCCCGTTCGGACCCGGTAATCGCTGGCACGGACGTTGTTTCCGATGGAGTTCGATTGGCCAATTCTCCCCTGACTGGGGGGAAACTGGGGGGACTCAGGCGGAGAAGGCCGGGTAAATTTACAAAACAGCCACCGTCCGGACGTGGCTGTGTAAGCCGCGCGTTTAGTAGTAGCTGTGTTGAAAAAAAGACTTAGGGTGGCTCTCCGCGTGAAGTCCTGAAACGAAACTCCGTTTGGAGAATTCGGGCGGAGAAGAACGTAGCCGGCGTTAACCAGCCAGGGGGATTGCGTCTTGGCGTCCAACGGCAGAGTGGTGGCGGAAGGAGTGTCGTGCGGCAGCCAAGTCCGCCTTAACCGTCTGGCAAGATCGGGCGTTAAGCTCGGAAGTCGTGTAGTGCCATTCGTTTCCGAGTAGACGGCGGAGTCGAAACTCGGGAGGACAGGGTATTACATAATTTGTTATAATGGGGATATGGCGACCTTCGCGCCGGATCAAATTCGTTCGGCCAGAGAAAACCTCGGCTTCACCCAACAACAAGCCGCCGCCGACCTCGGCGTCTCTCAGGCCTACCTTGCGCTGATGGAGACCGGCCGCCGCCGCGTCACTGAAGCGATCGGGTTACGGATGATGGATCTATACCGCTTGGGTCCGACTGCCCTCCCGTTGCGTGCCGGTGATCTGGAATCCTGGGACTCCGCATGCCTGGTGAAGGCTCTTGCAAACCTCGATTACCCCGGTTTCCGCCACCTTTTGGGCGGCCGCCGCGATAATCCTGCGGTCGTCCTGCTGGCGGCACTTTCCAGCCGCGACGTCGAGGTTCGCATTGTGGAGAGCCTGCCGTGGCTGGTCGTGGAATACTATGATCTCGATTGGGGCTGGCTGATGCGAGAGGCCAAAGTCCGTGACGTGCAGAACCGCCTTGGTTTTATCGTGACGTTGGGCCGGTGGATCGCCGCGAAACGGGGCGCCGCTGCGCCACAGCGGAGGTTGCGCGAAGTGGAGGCCGTGTTGCAGCAATCCCGCCTGGCGCGTGAAGACACCCTATGCCAGGGGCGACTTTCGGAAGCTGAGCGCAAATGGCTCCGTCAGGCGCGCTCGGCAGATGCCCGGCACTGGAAACTCCTGACGGATCTCGACCCGGAGAATCTGCCCTATGCTGCATAATCAGCCGCCGGAACCCTGGCACTCGTTCTTCGTCGATATCGACCAAGCGCTCGATCAACCCATCGCGCTTTCGTGCATTGACGGGTTTGCGATTGCGATGCTGTATGTCCTGCCGCGCCCGACGGTAGATGTGGATTGCCTGTCCGTAGTTCCAGCCGAGGAAATCGGAAGGCTAGATGCGCTGGCCGGCATGGGATCGGCGCTGCACCACAAGTACGGTGTTTACGTGCAGCACGTGGGAATTGTGACCGTCCCGGAGAACTATGAAGAGCGGATGATTCCGATCTTCCCGGCCGCGTATCGCAAACTGCATCTGGCAGGACTGGAAGCCCACGATCTGGCGTTTTCAAAGCTAGAACGAAACTCCAGTCGCGATCGCGAGGACATCAAGTTCCTGGCTCGCGTCGTCCCGCTTAGCCCCGCCGTTCTGGAAGATCGGTATCGATCAGAGCTTCGGCCGTACCTCGCCGCCGCGGAGCGACACGATCTCACGATGCGCCTCTGGCTGGATATGCTGCGAGAGCTGTGATCCATTCCGCGTTGCGGGACCTCATGGTACAAGAGAGGCTTCGTGCCTTTAGTTTGC
>CAIRBY010000567.1 GCA_903876865.1 uncultured Acidobacteriia bacterium | reverse complement strand
CGGGGTCACAGACGCTGCTGGCGGATTTGAAGTCGAAGCTGGTGGGCGCTGGCGGGAAGCCGCTCCCTCCGCTCCTGGAGATCGGCGAGTTTGCGGGCAACACCTACGCGGTCACCGAAAGCAGCGAGGCATTTTCGGGACTGCGCGACTGGGTCAGCCAGCAGCCGGTGGCGGTGCGGGCGCCGCTCCCGGAGGACCCCGGACCAGCGCCCGCGCCGGCGCCGCGACCCGTGGACCCAACCGTGGATCCAACCGTGGATCCACCGGTGGATCCACCTACGGCTCCCCCGCTCCGGGGCCTGCCGCCGGAGGAACCCGGAGAATTCACTCGCTTGTTCGGGTCGGTGGCAGCGCCGCCGAAGTCTCCGGCACCGGCGCCCCCACAGATCCCGGCGCCATCCGCGCACCTGTTGGACGATGCCAGCCAGGAGTTCCGCCAGATGTTCCCGTCCGCGCAGCCTGCCCACGCAGCGGAGGAGCCGTTGCCGGAAGTGGAGTTGGGCGATTTCACGCGGGCATTCGGTCCGCCACAACCCAAGGCTGCGGGGCTCGCAAAGCCTTCGGCGCGAGGGCAGGCATCCCCGCCACCCTTCGTGCCCTCTATGCCCCCCACGCCGCGCGCCGCTCCGGAGTCCCCCAAAGTGCCGGAACCTGCGAGAGCGCCAGACGATTGGGCCGCTTCCGCCGATACCGGGGCGTTCACGAAGCTGTTCGGCTCGGGACTCTCCGGTGAGGCCATCGACATTGCGAGCGAACAGGCCAAGGCCGCGCGCACCGGCGGCAGCGATAGCAGACCCTTCCAGAAGGCGGGCGAATTCACCCGGATGTTCGGTCCGGACCTGTTGGGCGGCGCCGCTCCCGCCAAGCCACCGGTGGTCGCGCCGCTATCTTTGAACACGGCGGCGTCCGGCATCTTCGGCCGGTCCGGCGATCCACCGCCAGTCTCTGGTAATGGCGCGGGCCTTCCCGCTGAGTCTGGCCCGGCGGCCGATTCCGGCCAACAGGGAGAGTATACGAGAGTCTTCGGCGAACAGAGCAGCACGGTGCCTGCGCAACGGCCGCCGGAACCGAAGAAACCCCTGGCGTTCGTTCCGATTGCCTCTCAGCAGCCCCGGCGTATGCCAGCCATCGTAGCGGGAGTGGTTGCGACTGTGCTGGTACTGCTGGTTCTGATCGTGGCCGCGGTGCTGCTCAGCAAGCGGTGACGGGTGGTGCGCCCGCGAGCGCCGTCAACGGCGATCGAATCGGCACTCGAAAAGCACCTCACATCCGCGGTTCCGTGTGCGGTGACTGGCCTTCGGGCAGTACGATGATTAACTCGGCCTGCGGATTCTGAAGGTCTCCCGGTATGTACGCCGCCACGTTGCGGGCGCGCGCGATCGCCTCCCAGGCCACGCCGGCCTGCGTCAGGCTGAAGTACTGGTGATCCACCTTGATGGGGATGCTGGTGGGCGGCGACATCACGTGCGTGAGAGTCACGCCGTTCAGCGCCTGCAAAATCAGGTGCTCGATGTGGCTTGCCGAGCAGACCTTGACCAGTTGCGGCACCTTCTGGATCAGCTCGGCCTCGTCCATGTCCGCGCGAATGGCCAGGTACATCTTCGTGTTTTCCAGAAAGTGGTCTTCGAATACGCTGGCGGCATAGATCGCCGGGCGGATGAGTTTCAGCGGCAGCGAGACGAAGTTGCTCGGGATCACGGTTTCCAGCAGGTTCCGCAGCATGCGGTCGAGTTCCTCGAAGCACGCGCCAAGATTCTCGTGATCGTAGAGGGGCAGATCGCGGGGTTGCACCTCCAGGGAAAAAGTGGCGAGGGTGGAGGCCAGGGAGAGCATCACGCCGAAGAGTCCTTCGGGATGGCCATGCCGCGTTTCGAACAGGTGCCGGAGGCGCGGAAAGTGCCAGTTGATGGTGTAGAGCAGCCAGAAATTGGCAATATCGGCGGTAGTGAATTCGGCGAGGCTCTGGTTCTTCTGCCGCCTCATCCCCGCCAGCGCGCCGCCGCGTGCGGAGAGAATCTCCACCAGGCGGCGCGAGATCGTCACCAGAAAATCGCTGGCCGTGAAATCCAAGAGCGGCGGAACGAACTTCGGGTCCAGTTCAAACGAGTCGCCGGAAACGCGCAACACACGCGCCACGGGCATGCAGACCGCTCCGCCCCTGGGTTCGCCTTCGACTAACAGGCGGAAGTTCTTGCGCGCGAACTGCACGGGCTTCTCGCTGGCGCCCGAATTCTCATCGCGGAAGGAAGCGACTTCGGCCACGTAGCGCGTGTCCATGCCCCGTTCGCGCATCGAGAGGTTGACGCCGCTGGCGCGGAAGTCGGGAATCGCCAGGTAGATGTCGAGCGATTTCTGGTCGGGATCGAAATACCCGGCCAGAGGTTTCAGCGGCGGCGCCGGATCGGAGCGCGGAATATCGAAAGGCAGGCCATCGGGAAACAAACCCGCCGCTTCGTGGATGGCCAGCCGCCCAGCCGCCAGCGCATCCTGGTTGATCCTGAGCCGGCTGAATCCCCAGGGACGAAACTGCAGCGCCTCGAGGCGGAATTGCAGCACGCTCTCCGTGAAACGGTCCTGGGTCTGCATGTGCTGCGGGCTGAGGAACGTGCCTTTAGACCAGACCACCGGCTGAAGAATACGCATGTGAGTCAACGTAGCAGACTCAGTGATCCTCGGCAATGCGGCGGCTGCGTTTGGGTCCAACAAAAAAACTCAAAAATAAAATGTGGCATTTTCAGAATCGATGCCGCTATTCCTGAGTGAAGGGCACGCTACCGTAGCTGGATAGCAAAGCGTGGTATATACTGAGCGGACGCGGGCTGGCCGCATGGAAGACTTGGGTCGGAGGCGTATGGAATTCCGCCCCGATTCCAGTGTAGCCCGCAAAGGAGGCCGTCATGGCTGATTACGGTCCATCGAAGAAATGGATGCACATTGTTCATCAAGAGAGGGATGCCTGGCAGAAGGGACAAGGAGCCAATCGTCTTTACACCTACCGGAAGGATACGGGGCTCGGCGGCGGCGATTGGTGTTCGGTCTTCGTAAATTGGGTGATGCGGCAGGTCGGGTACGGTGGGACCGGCAGCGCCATGGCGGAGAGTTGGACTCGTTGGGGAACAAGACTGCATGGACCCCAAAAAGGAGCGATTTGCGTCCTGGACGATGGGATCATGGACGACCCCAAATATCCGAATAACCCGTATTTTCATGTGACCTTTCTCGAGCACCACCTCGGCAGCGCCGTGAATTGCGTGGGCGGGAACCAGAGCGGAATGGTGAATTATTCCATGTTCGGCCTCCATGCTGGCGAGAGGATCGTGAAGCATCACGTCCAACGGGTTGTGTACGTCTGGCCGCCCAGGAGTTGACGCAGAAGGGCGTACGCGAAGAAATCCGCTGCAACGGTGAGGCAATCTTCGCTTCCATTACGCCAAGTGTACTGAAGGGTTGGATCGGCGGGCCCGCCGGTGTGGCCTTACTGCGTGTTCAACGGAGCTGCAGTACTAGTAGGACTATAAAACGAGTTTGCATAGGGGAACGGGTAGAAGTCGCTGTGGCACTTAGCCGCGTAAGACAGATTCGGGTGTATACTTACCTCGATCTTGAGGATCCACGCTCTTCGGTTCGACAGCTTTTTCGATAGCGAAAGATAATCAACGTTTTATTTTGGGAGGTTTTATGGCTCGCGAAAGCGTTCATGCCAAACTAGAAAGGGTTCGATCACCTCGCGTTCACGTGACGTACAACGTAGAGATCGGCGATGCGATCGAACTGAAGGAAATTCCCTTCGTGATGGGGATCATGGCGGATCTGAGCGGGCAACCCGCGGAGCCTCTGGCCAAGATCAAGGACCGGCGTTTCGTTGAGATCACTCCGGACAACTTCAACTCCGTCATGGAGAGCATGAAGCCCCGCGTAGCCATTTCGGTCGAGAACAGGCTCAGCGAGGAACCCACCGCCGGCAGCCTGGGAGTGGACCTCACTTTCAAGAGCCTGGAGGACTTCGAGCCGGAGCAGGTGGCTCGCAAGATCGGCCCTCTGCGCGAGTTGCTGGAACTGCGCACCAAGTTGTCCGACCTTGTCGGGACTCTTCAGGGCAACGAGAAGCTGGACCGCCTCTTGCAGGAGGTCATCAATAACTCCGACAAGATGGACATGGCCCGTAAGGAAATCTCCCGCAGGGCAAAGGATGGTGAACCCAATGGCAAAGCGTGAAGCTTCCGAGAAAGCTGCTCCGGCGGCGCAAGCCGCGCCCGAAGTGCCGGCCGCGCCGGCCCTGGAGGAGAGCGAATTCCAACTGTTGGATCAGATCGTCCGCGAAGGACGGGTGGGACGCGACGAGACTTCGCGCGACTGGGGCAAAGGTCTGATTGCGGAGTTCGTCAAACAGATCCTCGACGGACAGATGACCGTATCCCAGGATACCGAGGCGATGATTCACGCCCGCATCGCGCAGATCGACCATCTGCTCTCGCTGCAACTCAACGAGGTCTTGCACGACCCCAAGTTCCAGAAGCTCGAAGCCACCTGGCGCGGCATCTGGTACCTGATGGAGAACAGCGAAACCGGCGTCAACCTCAAGCTCAAGGTCTTCAACGCCACGAAGAAGGATATTCTCCGCGACCTGCAGCGGGTCCCCGAATTCGACCAGAGCCAGATGTTCAAGAAGGTGTATGAACAGGAGTTCGGCGTATTCGGCGGAGAGCCCTTCGCCTGCCTCCTGGGCGACTATGAGTTCGGCCGCGGACCGGAAGACATCGAGTTTCTGGAGCGGATGGCGCAGGTCTCGGCGGCTGCCCATGCACCGTTGCTTTCGGCGGCTTCACCGGAGCTGATGAATCTGGAATCGTTCACCCAACTGGACGCTCCCCGCGATCTGGCGAAGGTCTTCGATACCACCGAATACGCCCGTTGGAAGGGCTTCCGGGCCTCGGACGATTCCCGTTATGTCTGCCTCACCCTGCCCCACATCCTGATGCGCGTGCCCTATGGCAAGGACACCAAGACCGTGGACGGCTTCAATTACGAGGAGGCAGTGACCGGGGACGACCACTCCCAGTATCTCTGGGGAAACGCGAGCTACGCCTTGGGCGCGCGCATCACCAGCGCCTTCGCCCGCTATGGCTGGTGCGCGGCGATTCGCGGCGTGGAAGGCGGCGGACTGGTCGAGGGGCTGCCCTCGCACACGTTCCAGACCGAAGAGGGCGACGTCGCCCTGAAGTGCCCCACCGAGACGATCATTACCGACCGCAGGGAAAAGGAACTCGCGGATTTGGGCTTCGCTCCCCTGGTGCATTGCAAAGGCACGGACTACGCGGCATTTTTCAGCGCGCAGACCTGCCAGAAACCCAAGGTCTACGATAAGGAAGAAGCCAACGCCAACGCCCGTCTTTCCGGCCAGTTGCCGTATATGCTGGCGGTGAGCCGCTTCGCCCACTATCTGAAGTCGATGATGCGCGACAAAGTCGGTAGCTTCACCTCCCGCAAGGAATGTGAAGTGTTTCTGAACAACTGGATTGTCAACTACGTGACCGAAGATGACACCGCCTCGCACGAAGTGAAGGCGCGCTATCCGCTGCGGGAAGCCCGCATCGAAGTCACGGAAGATAAGGGCAAACCGGGAGTTTTCAAGGCAGTCGCATTCCTGCGCCCGCACTTCCAGTTGGAAGAGCTGTCGGTTTCGCTACGTCTGGTGGCGGAACTGCCCAGGTCGACACGTTAGCAGGGACTGCACACCGTGGAATAGTGGAGAGACGACATGGCTGACGAACAAAAATATTTTTTCCTGAATATGATCAACGCGGGCGTGACCGGACTCAGCAAGAAGGCCGGTCACGAAGGCTGGTTGGAACTGGACACCTGGGATTTCCAGATGAATCAGGCCGCGCAGCCGAATACCGGCGCCGGCACACCGACCAAGACTTCCGCGACCGGTACGTTCAGTTTTTCCATCAAGCATAACGGCCCGCGAATGTTCAAACTCGCGTCGATGGGCTCGTTTATTAAATCCGCGATCACCTTCGATGCGGAACGCGCCGGCATGCTGGGCACGGCCGGCGGGACCTCCAACCTGGTCTATTTCCAGCTCATCTTCAACAAGGTGGCGTTATCGATGCGCAGCCTGTACGGAGATGACGGGCAGAAGACCGAGCACGTCGAATTGGCTTTTGAATCGGTCCAGATGGTCTATAAGCCCGTAGTCAATGGCGCGGTTGGTTCGGCAATCACGAAGACCTACGACGCGAAGCAGAACACGGTCATTTAGCTTAAGGAGGCAGAAAATCTATGGCGATGTATCTTGATATCCCAGGCATCCTCGGTGAAAGCCAAAGCCCTAACCTGAACTGGAATCAGAAGATCGAGATCCAGACGATGAACTACAGCATCTCCCAGAACGCGTCGGTCCAGGCTGGGGGCGGAATGATCGCATCCGGTGCGAATTTCAGCTACATGACGTTCACCAAGGCGATGGACAAGAGTACGACTCTCCTCTTCGGTATGTTGGCGGGGGGCAGACCCATCACACAGGCTATTATCCGGGTCGTCCGCGCCGGCGGGGCCGCCACCGGGTCCACCGGCGGCCTGTACGAGGCGGAAACTTACACCATGACCAACGTGATCGTCTCCAATTATCACACCACGGGCGTTCCCGGCCCGGGCGGCTTGCCCATGGAAAATTGGGCATTTTCGTTCACATCGATGGTCGAGGTCTATCAACCGGTCGATAACCTCGGGGCTCTGCAACCGGCCCAGCAGGAGAAATACGATGTTGCCGGCGGGAGAGGCACCACGATTTCCTGAGCAGCATTCCAGCCGACGGCAAGCGCAGGCCAGTGGAGACACGGCGTCCATCCCTGGCCAGCGCGGCTGTCAGATACCCGCCACGCTAACCGACCCCCATGCCGATCGATATTGAAGCTTTGCTCCAGCCGATCTCCGCATCCCAACCTTGTGGCGCTGAAATCCGCAATCACCCCCTCTTCATTCAGATTCGCGAAGCCAGGCGGCAGGAAGAGAACCTCTCTCAAGGCGTCTGGGCCCACGATGTCAAGTCGGCCGACTACGCGCTCGCCCTCAAGCTCTCCAAAGAGGCGCTCACCAAGCGTGGCAAGGACCTGCAAGTAGCGGCGTGGATGACGGAGGCCCTGGTCCGCCAGGAGGGATTCGCGGGCCTCGAGCAGGGTCTCGGCCTGATCTCCGGCTTGTTGGAGCGCTACTGGGATGCGGTTTATCCATCCATCGACGAGGACGGCGATCTGGAGATGCGGGCCACGCCGCTACGCTGGGTGGGTTCGCAACTCGATTCCGCGATTCGCTCGGTTCCACTCACCCGGGGCAAGCATAACTGGTATCAATACAAGCAATCGCGCGTCGTCCCCAATGAGGACGCGGCCCGCTCCGACACGGACAAGAACACACTGCGGCTGGAGGCGAT
>CAIRBY010000566.1 GCA_903876865.1 uncultured Acidobacteriia bacterium | reverse complement strand
GCGCCCCATCCCCCGGCGCCTTCGAGCAGGAGGCGAACATCAAAACCGCGCTCATCGTTGCGCATGCACGCCACTTACATTTGGAAAGTTGCATGGTCATCCTCTGAAATCATTCGCCCCGCCCGCCACGCGGGAGCCGGCGGCGTAAGAGAATCGAAACCACTCGCCAACACCCTTAAGCCCCGCTACCGAGTTGATCTCGTACCTGCAGAATCCCGCCAACCAGCACCGTAAAGGACGCGGCCGTCACCAAAAAACCGCCCACCAATAACGACCCGTTCACGGTCAGGAAGTTCGCCACGAACAGCCATCCCCACGCCGCGCCGAGTGCGATATACCAACGCGCCACCAGAATCCGTTTCTTCCCGTCACTGTGCAGATTCAGCCATGCCAGAAACAGGCAGAGAGCCATCGTCACCGGGAACAACCACAGCACGCTCATTCCGCTCCTGGCCAGCTGCCACCCCGATCCACCCGCGCTGGCGAAGAAGAACGAAATCGACATCCAGGGCAGAAAGAAGCTGAGGATTCCCAGCACCCCACCCACCAGCACGAGTCTTTCCGCCGTAGTCTGTGCGCCCTTCCATGTGGCCAGGATTGCCTGTTGCGTCGCCGCGCTGCCCGCCTTAGCGGCCGCGGCCGCTCTCCTCGCATTGGCCTCCAGTTGCTCCTGCACAATTTCCTGTTGGGTCTTTTCACGTGGCATCATTTCGGTGCTCCTCCAAAGATCCTTGTCTTCTCCAAACGATGGGTCTAACAGCTATATCCCCGCAGCTCTTACTTCTGATCCGGCGGCACAAAGCCCCTCAGATCGATCCCCCCAATCCGAGTGCCGTCCAGCCTGATGTACTCAATCACGTTCATCGGATGATTCAGGGGATTGAGAAAATCCAGGCCTCCTCGCCCGGATCTTTCACACACAGAAACACGCCGTGATGGTATGCCAGGCAATAGGGTGCGGGCGGCTTCACCACCGCTCCCCGTTCATCCAGAAACGTCGTGCTCTCACCCTGAACAATCGCCACACGCAAGCCGGAGGCCAGCGGTTCGATCGTGTCGTATTTTGGCGCGACCACAAACTTCCCTTGCGTATCCATCAGGCCCCACAGGTTTCCTTGCCTGGCACGTGCCAACCCATGCTCGAAGTCCTCCGCGTCCGTTAGCTCGGCGGTGGGGATCTGATTCCCGGTCTTGTCGATCAGGATGGTGCGGCGGTGCTGGTCAAACATCACAAATGCCCGGCCCTCGACAAAGTTCCCTCCTGCTTCGTATTTCGCCGGAATGACGAATGTCCCGGTGCGGTCCACGTAGCCGAGTTTGTTCTTGCTGTGCGCGACCATCAGCCCCTCGGAATACACTACGCAACCCGTTCGTTCATTGCTGAAGCTCACCGCGCCCGCGGCATCGATCACGCTCCACGTCCGGTACACCAGAACCCGTGCCAAGCCTCCGGTGAACAGGCATGCCCGGTCAAACCGGGGTTCGATCTTGACCTCCCCAGCCGTGTTGATATAGCCGTACTTTCCGCCCTTGGCGATTGGCGCCAGGCCTTCCGAAAACGGCAGGCAGCCGTCGAAGTCAAACGGGATCTTCATCTGATGGTTCGTGTCCATGTATCCGCATTTCCCGCCAAAAATGCCTCCCCGCAGCTGGGAAACCGGCGTGAGTCCCTCCACGAAATCCCCGCTGGGAACGCCCGGTGGATCGATCGTCTTCTTGCCGGACCGGTCGATAATCATGATCTTTCCGGACCCTGACGTCAGCTTCAATCCCCAATCGCTGCCGTCCCCGGTGCCAGGTTTTGGCATGAAGACGCCCGGGTCGATATGACGCATGTCCTTGATGCCGGACGCTGCATAAACCTCCTTGCCTGTTTCGGTGATCACGCGAACGCGAAGTCCGGCCGCGGCGCTGCCATCCAACGCCACAAACACGCCATGGTCGTCGGAAGCGCCTGCACCGGAAGCCGGCCCACGCGAACAGGAAACCGCGCCGAGCGCCGTGAATACCAACCCCGTTGCCAGGGCTACCTGAATCATTCGGGTGGAAAACAAAGTTCGCATACTGTCTCCTTCTGGCACTTGTGGCTGCGTGCGCTTACATCACGTACGAATCGCGATAAGGGGACACTTTGTCCATCGCTTCCTTCGCCGCGTCGTACGCCGGCCGCAGCCCAGGAAAACCGCCCACGACGCCCTCTGCTCCGCGAAGATACTTGCGGCACTCCATGATCAATGCTGTGCGCCCTGCCAGGGCTGGCTGACCCGGTGATGGATCTCGCTGCCACCGCCCTCCAATGCCATTGGCAACCAGGTCTCGAAACGTGCGCAGCGAGTCACCCACACCATAGAGTTGTCCGCGGCCGAGGAGTCCCAGTTCATGAGTGATGAACCGCCCCAATTCCTCCTCGCCGCCGGGGCGCCCAGGCCCCAGCCCCGTGGTATTGATAACAAGCGGTGCTTTGGACTGCGGTCGTCCGCTACCGCCAACGTAATTCGCCGGCACCCGGTCTTTGATCAGAGTCGCAATCGCTGTCGCCTGCTTGAGCTCATCGCTGGATCCTCTCGGCACCTCTACCCACACGAGGGTGTGCTTCCACTGGAAGGCCAGCCGGTGAATTCGGGAATCGTAGAATGCCTCGTCACCCACTCCCTTGACCACTTCGCAGGATGCGCAACTGGACGGCGTAATCCGTTCGTTACCTTGTTTCCGCATGCCAAGAGCAATGGAAAAGACCGCGTCATACGCGCAAACCGGCGCCAGTCCAAAAGTGCCACTGGTCGCCGCCTGAATCCGTTTGCCGGCGATCTTGCTGGCCTCCTCCGCGCTCATCAGTGAGCAGGCGACGTTCTGCGCCCCGGCGGGAATCGCCACCGCCACCGCAAGAAAGGCCATCGCCATCGATATTCGATTTCGCGTCATGCTCCCTATGCGTGCGAAGATACGGAATCTGCGAAAATACTTCGCAGATTTCTTCAGCTCACGCGCATAAACTGACAAAGCCGAAATCCATGCGGATCGGAATCTTACTTCTGCTCATATGCGCCACCGCTGCCGCTCAGCGCCTCCCCTTGGAGCCGCTCTGGCCCGGCCATGAGCAGATCCGCCCGGATTGCTTCTTCGAGGACCGCCTCGGCCGCCTCTGGATTGGCGCCGACCACGGCCTCTTCCGCTATGACGGGCGCACCATGGAAGATCTCTCCGCGCGTCTCGGCCTCCCCGGCGCGGCATTCCGGGCGATTGTCGAGGATGGGCCGGAGCGTGTCTACATCGCCACCAACGCCGGCCTCTATCGTGTCGAGCACGACCGCTCACTCCGCCTGTCACCCGTCTTCTATTCGGGCCTCGCCGTCCTGGGACGTTCGCTCTTCGCCTCCCGTCCCGGCAGCTTGACCGAATCCCACCCGTTGGAACGTATCGATCTCGACCGCCTCGGCCGCACCGGCGAATTCCACGGCGAGCCGATGAATGTCCCGGCGCAGGGGCGGCTCAACGCCGATGCGGAAGGTCATCTCTGGTTTGGGTGCGGAACCGGGATCTGCGAATGGACCGGCGATGGGCCCACACGAACGTATGGGGAAAACCAGGGCCTCCCGGCGGTTCTCTGGACCAACGTGCTGCACGATTCGCTCGGCGGAATCTGGGCGAGAGCCTACACCGCGCTGGCCCGGGCTGCCTCCAGAGACTCCCGCTTTGCTCCCCTGCCGCGGGAGCTACAGCCGGAAAGCGGCTATAACGTGGAGGAAGCGCCAGGAGGCGGCATCTGGGCCGCTGGCGTTGGCGGCGTTCTGCGCTTCCGCTCGCCGCTCCCGGCCTTCTTCGGCACCAGGCAGTTCGGTTCGATCACGGATTCCGAAGTCGCTCACAGTCGCACCGGCGAGCTCTGGATCCGCACCCTCAGCCTGGGAGTCTCGCGTTGGCTTGGCGAAGGCGACGTGGAAAGTTGGAGCAGGGAAGAGGGCTTGGCTGCCGTACCGGTTTTGGTCTCCCGCTCTCCCGGCGGACCAATCGAAGTCTCCTGTTCCAAGGGTAGATACCGCCTCTCGCCCGATGCTTCCACCTGGACAGTGATCCCGGGCCAGGATCAGGCGCGCCCGCCGAGGTTCGCCGAGCGCCGGCCGGATGGAACGCTCCTCCTCGTCACCCCGGGCGGGGTCGGCGGCTTGTCTCGCCTCTTCCTGGCCTCCCCGACTCGCTTTCGGGAGCTGGATCCCAAGCAGGCCCTTCGTCTCGGCTGCGCGCTCGCCGGCTTTCGGGGAAAACCCTATCTGATGCTCACGCCGGAACTCGCCCGCGGACACGGGGACCTCCCGCTGGAATTTCCCGCCGACCCCATCAAGACTCGAGGAGTCATTCGGGATTCGCAGGGCCGCCTCTGGATTGCCACTGCCGCCGGCCTCTTCGTCACCGACCTCAAT
>CAIRBY010000565.1 GCA_903876865.1 uncultured Acidobacteriia bacterium | reverse complement strand
GGTCTCGTACTCCACGTGCGCCACCGCGATCGTGATACCGCGTGCTTTTTCTTCCGGCGCGTTATCGATCGAATCGAAGCTCCGGAACTTGTTCTTCGGATTGTGCTTGGCCAGCACTTTCGTGATCGCCGCGGTCAGGGTAGTCTTGCCGTGATCGATGTGTCCGACCGTCCCGATGTTAATGTGCGGCTTACTGCGGTCAAATTTTTCTTTAGCCATACGATTTCACGCTCGTATAAATTCAAACCTTCTCTGTATGGATTCCCTACAGGAGGTCCATCCGGCGATTCCAGACTTCTACAAGCTGAAACCGCCGAACGGAAAAAACTGGAGCCGTTGACCGGGATTGAACCGGTGACCTCGTCCTTACCAAGGACGCGCTCTACCAGCTGAGCTACAACGGCCTAAAACAAGTGTACAAAACTTTTGGTGGACGGGGGAGGATTCGAACCTCCGTAGCTCCAAGGAGCGACAGGTTTACAGCCTGTTGCCATTAACCGCTCGGCCACCCGTCCCCGATCGCTTACTTACGACCGTTCACCCACAATGCTCCCACCCAAAGCGAGTTTCACATTGTAGGGAAACTACAATTCTACTAGGTACAAGGCCAGTCCGCAACTGCACTTCCATCGCGGGAGCAAAAAATCCTGTCGGTTGCTCCGGAAACCGGCCGCCACGGATAATGATTCGAACCCAAATGCCAAAGTTCCGATGCCTTCTCCTGCCTTGCCTGGCGCTCGCCCTGCAAGCCCAGACCGCAGTTCTCTCCAACCGGTATGACGCCGCGACCACCGGCGCCAATCTCTCCGAAACCACCCTGGCCCCCGCCAACGTCACCCCCGCCACCTTCGGCAAGCTCTGGAGCTACTACGTGGATGGCGCCGTCTTCGCCCAGCCTCTCTACGTCTCCAGCGTCCAGATTCCCGGACGCGGCGTGCGCAACGTGCTCTACGTTGCCACCATGAATGACAAAATCTATGCCTTCGATGCCGACCACGCCGGTCCGCCGCTCTGGCTTCGCGATCTGACCGACGAACTCGGCGGCATCACCCCGGTTCCGGTCACCGACGTCACCAATAACAACGATCTGAACGTGGTGGGCAACGTCGGGATTCTCGGCACCCCCGTGATCGACCCGGCCACGCACGCACTTTTGCTGGTGGCCCGCACGCGCGAGAACGGTCAGTATTTCCAGCGCCTCTACAAACTCTCCCTCACCGGCGGCGTCGATCTCGCAGCGCCCGCCGTGATCCAAGCCAGCGTGGCGAGCACAGCCAAAGACGCGGTGAACGGCCAGCTGCGCTTCGACCCGAAGGCCGGCAATCAGCGACCGGCGCTGGTTGTGGTGAACGGCAGGGTCGTGATCGCCTGGGCTTCGCATGAGGATATCCGCCCCTATCACGGCTGGATCATGGCCTATGACACGGCCCGCCTGACGCAGGTCGGCGCCCTCTGCCTCTCGCCCGATGGCGATATGGGCGGCATCTGGCAATCCGGCCGCGGACCGGCGGTCGATTCCGCCGGCGCCATCTATTTCGAGACCGGCAACGGCACCTTCAACGGCACGCGCGATTGGGGCACGTCGCTGATCAAGCTCACGCTCGGCGCGGGCGGCTTCACCATCGCCGATTCCTTCACCCCCCACGATTACGAAGCCCTCAACGCGCGCGACGCCGACTTCGGCTCCACCGGCCCCATGCTCATTCCCGGCACCAACCTGCTCGTGGCCGGCAGCAAGAAGGGCATCTTCTACCTCTTCGATACCCGCAAGCTCGGCCACCTCACCCCGGACGATGCGGGCGTGCTGCAGAGCTTCGAAAACAATGGCGGCCGCATGCTCGCCGGTCCCGCGTATTGGGACGCGCCCACTGGGCCCACCGTCTACATCTGGTGCGAGGCCGATTTCCTCAAGGCCTACCGCATCGAAAAGGAGCGCTTCGTCACCACCCCGGCCGCGAAGGGCACGGTCGGCTCCAGGGGCTCCCCCGGCGGAGCGCTCACGATTTCGGCCAACGGCAAACAGCCCGGCACGGGGATCGTGTGGGCCACGCTCACCGTGAGCCGCAGCGCCGATCACGGCAACGC
>CAIRBY010000564.1 GCA_903876865.1 uncultured Acidobacteriia bacterium | reverse complement strand
GGTCTCGTACTCCACGTGCGCCACCGCGATCGTGATACCGCGTGCTTTTTCTTCCGGCGCGTTATCGATCGAATCGAAGCTCCGGAACTTGTTCTTCGGATTGTGCTTGGCCAGCACTTTCGTGATCGCCGCGGTCAGGGTTGTCTTGCCGTGATCGATGTGTCCGACCGTCCCGATGTTAATGTGCGGCTTACTGCGGTCAAATTTTTCTTTAGCCATATGCCACCAATCTCCTTGAAGCTGTGCCTACTTGGTAACTTTGCCCTGAACTTTGGCGACGATTTCTTCCGCGATCGAACGGGGTACTTCTTCGTACCGCGAGAAATGCATCGTGAAGCTGCCGCGCCCCTGCGTACGCGAACGGAGTTCCGTCGCATAACCGAACATGTCGCTGAGCGGCACGCTGGCGCGAATCATCTGCGTGGAGCCCTGGATTTCCGTACCTTCCAACTGGCCGCGGCGGGAAATCAGATCGCCGTTTACCGGACCCATGTATTCGTCCGGGACCACCACTTCTACTGCCATCACCGGCTCGAGCAGAACGCTCTTCGCCTTGCGGCAGGCTTCCTTGACGCAAATTGAGCCGCAGATCTTGAACGCCATTTCCGAAGAATCGACTTCGTGATAGGCGCCGTCAAAGACTTCGACCTTCACATCGACCATCGGGAAGCCGGCCAGGATGCCGCCTTCGAGCGCTTCGATCACGCCCTTCTCAATTGCGGGAATGAATTCCTTCGGGATGTTGCCGCCCCGGATTACATTGTCGAACTCGTAGCCCTTGCCCGGGTTCGGTTCCACACGCAGTTTGCAACGCGCGTACTGTCCGCTACCACCCGTCTGCTTCTTGTGGGTGTAATCGAACTCCGCCATCTGACGGATGGTTTCGCGGTACGCCACCTGCGGTTTGCCCACGTTCGCCGCCACGCCGAATTCGCGCATCATGCGGTCCACGATGATTTCCAGGTGCAACTCACCCATGCCGGAGAGAATCGTCTGGCCGGTTTCCGGATCGGTCTGCACGCGGAAGGTGGGATCCTCCTGCGCCAGCTTCGCGATCGCCATGCCCATCTTTTCCTGATCGGCCTTGGTCTTCGGTTCCACTGCCAGCTGAATCACGGGCGTCGGGAAGTCGATCTTTTCCAGCGCAACCGGATGCTCTTCGTCGCAAATCGTATCGCCGGTGGAAACGGATTTCAGGCCGACCGCCGCGCAGATATCGCCGGCGCGGATTTCCTGAATGTCCTCGCGCTTGTTGGCGTGCATGCGCATCAGGCGCCCCACGCGTTCCTTGCGCCCTTTGGCTACGTTGAAGACGCTCTCGCCCGCGCTCATCTTGCCGGAGTAAACCCGGAAGAAGGCCAGCTGCCCGGAGTACGGGTCGGTCATGATCTTGAAGACCAGGGCGGCAAACGGTTCGTCGTCGGAAGGGAGCCGCGTGATCGTCTTATCGGGATGATCGACGTCGATGCCAGTGACGGGAGGTATGTCCAGCGGAGAGGGCAGGTAATCCACCACCGCATCCATCATGGTCTGGACACCTTTGTTCTTGAACGCCGAACCACAGATCACCGGGAAGATCTTCATGGCGATGGTCGCCTTGCGGATCCCGGCTTGAATCTCTTCCACCGTCAGCGCTTCGCCGTGCACGTACTTCTCAAACAAGGCTTCGTCGAATTCGCTGACCGCTTCGATCATCTGATCGCGGTACATCTGCGCCGTCTCGAGCAGTTCCTCGGGGATTTCGGTGATGTCGAACTCGGCGCCCAGCGTTTCGTCGCGCCAGATGACAGCCTTCATCTTCACCAGATCCACCAGGCCCAGGAACTTATCCTCGGCGCCGACCGGAATCTGAATCGCTACCGGACGCGCTTTGAGACGGTCCACGATGGTGCCCACGGCGCGGTAGAAATCCGCACCCACGCGATCCATCTTGTTGATAAAGCAGATGCGCGGAACATGGTACTTGTCCGCCTGACGCCATACGGTTTCCGACTGCGGCTGCACACCGGCCACGGCGTCGAAGACCGCCACCGCGCCATCCAGAACACGCAGGGAACGTTCGACTTCGGCCGTGAAATCCACGTGGCCGGGCGTGTCGATGATGTTGATCTGCATGTCGCGCCAGGAACAAGTGGTCGCGGCCGAAGTGATCGTGATGCCGCGTTCCTGCTCCTGTTCCATCCAGTCCATGGTGGCCGTGCCCTCATGAACTTCGCCAATCTTGTGCGAACGTCCCGTGTAATAAAGGATGCGCTCGGTCGTCGTCGTCTTACCAGCATCAATATGGGCGGCGATGCCGATGTTTCTCATCCTCTCTAGTGGTACCGTTCTTGCCATAAACTCCCTTAATCAGATCCCTTACTCTTTACTGTCCAGCGGCTTTACTGTCCAGCGGCTTTACTGTCCAGCGGCTTTACCGTCCAGCGGCTGTGCCGTACAGCAACTACCAGCGGTAGTGCGCGAAAGCCTTGTTGGCTTCTGCCATGCGGTGAACGTCGTCGCGCTTCTTGATCGCGCCGCCGCGCAGATTCGCGGCATCGTTCAGTTCGTTGGCCAATTTTTCCGCCATGCCCTTTTCGGGCCGGGTGCGGGCGTTGGTGATGATCCACCGCATCGCCAGCGAGGTCCGGCGGTTCTGCGGGACTTCGATCGGCACCTGGTAGTTGGCTCCGCCTACGCGGCGGGTCTTGACTTCCAACATCGGCTTGGCGTTCTCAACGGCCTTCTTGAAGGCCTTCAACGGATCGTCGCTCGTGCGCTCGCGGATCTTTTCCATGGCGTCGTAAAAAATACCCTGTGCGGTATTCTTCTTGCCCTGCCACATCATGGAATTGACGAACTTTTCCACCAGCGTGGAACCGTAGACCGCGTCCGGCGCTACTTCACGAATTTCAGCTCTTCTTCTTCGTGGCATACTTTACCTTACGATTTCGGCGTCACTTAGGACTTAGGCCTCTTGGCCCCGTACTTGGAACGGCTTTGCTTGCGATTCGCCACACCGGCTGTATCCAGCGCGCCGCGGATCACGTGATAACGCACACCAGGAAGATCTTTCACACGTCCCCCGCGGATGAGCACGATCGAGTGCTCTTGCAGGTTGTGGCCGACTCCCGGGATGTATGTGGTCACTTCGGTCCCGTTGGTGAGGCGCACACGCGCCACCTTTCGCAACGCCGAATTCGGCTTTTTGGGGGTCGAAGTATAGACTCGCGTACAAACACCGCGCTTCTGCGGGCAACTGTCTAGTGCCGGGCTCGAAGTCTTCCAGCGTGGCGGTTTACGCCCATTACGCACAAGTTGATTAAACGTTGGCACGAATTTCCTCTTCGCGAAGTGTAAATAACGTGGTGCAACCCACAGGCAACCAGAATCCGCACGCGAACTCCGGAGAAAACCCTAAATTAGGCCGCAAATAGCGAGGACAACCTTGCTTCTATGGACAGGCCCATGCTGATATTCGGTGAAACCGGATCAACCTCGGGGCCTCGCCCTTGGCCGGACCCGCCTACACACGGGTGGTAGCACAAGAGCAGAAAGCTTCTTCTCGCGAAACTCTTAAATATTAACTCAAACGTGGTGGAAAGCGCAACTGACCCGTGATTTGGCCAGGAAAACCGCGCCCAACACCATCTGTGACAGGGTAACACATTTCCTTATCTTGCTGCTTCTATTCCTGTCCCGGCACCGCTTATTCCCACGCTGATCAGGGAAAAACCCAACTCCCGCCCGTCTCCGGCGATCGCTCCCGCCGCCGGCACCCGGAACTCGATCCGATTTACTGCTGAGATCTTCAACACTTCCCCCGCCACCCGCAGCGTCACCTGCGAATTCCACAGATTCTCCACCACCCCAACCTGGTGCCCGTTCAAAAGTACCTCCACCGGCCGCTCCGGCAACACCGATCCCCGCAGCGCCAGCGTATACGCCGGCGCTTCCGGCCCGGACAGCAGAAACTCCAGGCTCGCTTCCTTCCCGCTCCAGCAATGCTCGCCCTCGGGCCCGTAGAAGCCCTCCCGCCGCGCCGTAACCTCTTCCGTACATTCAAGTTGCGCCGGCAACACCAGTGGCACCCGCCCCTGCTCGTACCAGCCCCCCCGGTCGATCACCACCCGCTTCCACTGCCCCGCCCCGCACCCCGAGCCATAGCCGAACAGGTACGCCCAGCCCGCGTCCACGCAAAAGCCCTGCCCCCGCCGCGCCAGTTGGTTGGCCACCCCCACCGCCGTATCCCAATCGTCGTGCCGGAACAGCAGTTTCACCGCACCCGCCCCCTCCAGGCCCCGGCTGATCGCTCCCACCCCCTGCATCCCCAGCCCCGGCATCGCCAACCTGCCCGCCGCCAGCACGGTCGCCAGCACCGGCAACAGCCACACCGCCCGACCCCACCCCCGGACTCGCCCAGCCAGCCGCCCCATCAGCAAAAGTACCAGGACGAAGTGTACCGAATATAAGAAGTAGCCGTTGAAGTTGTACAGCGGACCCGTGATCCGGTTGGCCCAGTACAAAAACAGCGGCGTCACCAGTACCAGCGCCCCGACCGCCGTCCCTTGAAACCGAGTCCACCTTCCCCGCGCCGTCACCAGGAGCCCGCCCACCAGCAGCACCCAATATGCCTGCACCCACCCCTTCGCCAACCCCGCCCCGGGCACCAACTCCTCCGATTTCTCCGTGAATGTGAGAAAACTCACAAAATACGCGAATGATCGCGCGATTCCGTTGCTCGGGTTCGGATACTTCGCCAAATACCCGCGCACCGCATCCAGATTGTTCGGATGATGGACCACCAGTTCCCACCCGATCGGCGCCAGGAACAGTACCACGATCCCCACACTCAGCCCAATTGTCCGCCACTGTCCCCGCATGCCCCCGCGCAACCGCACCCCCGCGCTCAGCACCGCCGCCGCCCCCAGCATCTGCACGAACACGAAAAGCCCGGCGGTGGAGGCGGACATGTGCCGCACCGTACGCAGATAGGTAGGCATCCAGAACTGCACGGCGAACACCCCGCCCTGCGCGCCGGCGACCATCAGCGACACTTTCACCGTGGTCCACAAATACCTCCCCCGAAAGGCCGCGAACATCTGCGTCAGGCTGTTGCCCGACCGCTCGGTGCCTCGGGTTTGGAAGGAGGCGGACTCGTCGATATTGCGGCGGATCCACAGCACCAGGAAGGCCGGCAGAATGCCGACGAAGAACAAGACCCGCCAGGCAATTGATTCCGGCAGCACGAAGTACAGACCAGCGTAAACCAACGCCGCCGCGCCGGGTCCGACGGCGGCGCCGGTCTGCACGAAGCCCACGCCCCGGCCCCGGTACTTGTCGAGAT
>CAIRBY010000563.1 GCA_903876865.1 uncultured Acidobacteriia bacterium | reverse complement strand
GTTGTTCTGGTTCAACGCCTGCGTCCCGGACCTGGTGGGTGAACCGATCGATCAGTGGGGCAACCCGCGCAGCGAGACGCATGAATTCCTGCGCGACTACGTCCACTCCGTGGTGAGCCGGTACCGCGACGCCGAGGCCATCTGGGCGTGGGAATTCGGCAACGAGTACGACTCGTATGGCGATCTGCCTAACGCGGCAACCTATATGCCCGCGCACAAGCTGCCCAAGACGGAGCCGAAGATGGGCACACCTGTGTCGCGCACGCCGCGCGATTACCCCAAAACCGCAAACGTCGTGGTGGCCTACCGCGAATTCGCCCGTGCGGTGCGCCGCGACGATCCGTACCGCCTCATCGACAACGGCAGCAGCATCACCGGAAAACGCGCCTGGCACTACTATCACGAAGCCAACTTCAAGGACGACTCGCCGGAGCAGTTCGAAGCTATGTTGGCGCTCACGTCACCCGATCCGGTGAATCTGATCAGCGTCCATTGCTATCAGGACCTGCCGAAGGCGGTGGGCTTCTGGCGCGACGAACAGGACCGGTTGGACGGAGCTGTGGCCGCGGCGCGCCGCACCGGCAAGCCGCTGTTCGTCGGGGAGTTCGCCCCTGTCAACGACTACGCGCCGGATTCGGACGAGGCGCGCCGGTCCTTCGCCGGGTTCCTCGCCAAACTGGACCGCCTGCGCGTCCCTCTGGCTGCGGCGTGGGTATATGACCTGGCGCAGCAGGAAGACACCCATAGCATTACGGAAACCAACCGGCGATCCTGGCAACTCCTGGCGATCCGCCAGCATAACGAGCGGCTCGGCTACTTGCGCGGGCGCGGATAATGCTGGTCGATATTGGCGCGCGTCAATAGCACATGACCGGTATAGACTGCCGGCGGGACGGCTTCGCGGTTCGCCACGGACATGCCGAGTTGTACCAGTTTGACGCCGTAGCGTTCAGGAAAATAGGCCACCGAGGCGATCAGGCGGCTGCGCGGATTGCGTAACTCCGCGTGGCTTTCCGTAGCCGCGTTCTGTCCGGCGATGGCGGCGTCCTCTTCGCGCCCAGCTTCGCGAAGCGCCCGCAACGCACCCAGCGCCGCGAGGTCGTTGAAGCCGGAGATCAACAGGCGCGCCGGTTTGCGAAGTTTACGCAACAGGTCCGCCACGCCCCGCTGGCTCTCTTCCATGTGCGCGCGGCCGTCGAGGTGGATCGCACGCGATTCCGGAACTTCACCGAGCACCTGCCGCAACCCCTCCAACACGCCGGTGACGCGCGCCTGCACCGACGGACTGCTCAACGACGATTCCACCAGCACGACGCGGTCGTATGCGCCCGCCCACCGATCCACAGCGAAGCGCCCGAGCGCGGCGCCGGCGAGCCGCCCCGCCTGGTAATTATTGGCCCCGAAATAGAACGCGCCGGGAACAGGCGCTTCCACCGCAATCAGCGGGATGCCCGCAGCAGAGAAGCGGTCCGCCACCACGAGCCCCACCGAACCGACCGGCTGAAACATGATTGCCACGTCCACGTGCCGGTCAATCATCGTTTGAGCGTTCTGCAACGCTGCTTCCGAATCGCCTTCGGCGTTGTCCAAAGCCTGCAGATCCACTCTCGCCTGCTCCGCCGCGTCGCGCAAGCCGCGGTAGAGATCTTCGCGGAAGGAGTTGCCGCTCAGCGGCGCAACAAAGCCAAACGTGAATCGCTTCCGCCGCGCCGATACCGTATAGCGCTTGTCGGCGAGGCGCAGAATATAGCCCCGGCTTTCCAGCGTGGAGAGCAGGCGGTAAACCGCGGTGCGCTGCACGCCGGTCGCGCGGGTGAGTTCCTGCACGCCGCAGGGCGAACCGGCGGCCTCGATTGCCTCCAACAGGTCAAGCGCCTTTTCCAGGGTGCCCACCTGATATCTGCGTCTCGGTTGCGGCACGGTTTTCTTCATCGCTATCCTCTTGACAACCGCCGCCGCCGGGCTTTACTCTTCTGCCGGGTCATGCGAACAGGAATGGTCACTATATGAACACACCGAACAGGACGGAATCAAGCGGCGCGCGGCCTTCGCGGCGCGATCTGCTCAAGCTCTCGTCGGCGGCGCTGCTGCCGGTTGCACCGGTTGTGGCACAAAGTGAGCATTCGGGAACTCCCGTCGCGGCGCCTGGCGCCGCTTACAACGAGGGCTCGGCATTCCGGCGCGTCACGCTGGAAATGAGCCCCAAACCCTTCCGCCGCATGGACGACGCGAGCGTCCGCGCCGTCTGCCGCCATATCTTCCGGCAGTGGGACGCACTGTTGCGGCGCGCCGATTCCGTAGCCGTCATGCTCTGGACCGCCGACGGCAGCGAGATCCTCGAGTATCGCGGACGCATGGCCGACGAGATCGAGTGGGCGCGGTACATCGGCATCGGCAGTCCGCCCAAGAATCCGCCCGGCGACGATCCCACGGGCAAGGGCCTGCACTCCCACCCCTCTCTCTATATGCCGAATCCGCCGCGCATGACGTATGGAGATCTGCGGCGCATCATCGGCATCATCAAAGAGGTGGGCCGCGAAGTGAGTGGCAAGCCCGTCACCGTGGGCGCGACCTTCGATCCCGGGCCCGAGTTCGCCAATTCAAAATTCAAGTACGTCAAACATCCGGAGATCGCCGCCGGCAAAGAGATGGGTGCGGGAACGTGGGTGGCCTGCACGGCCCGCCTGAACGCGGACAAAGAGGCGTACGCTGGATTTCCCGGCGGCATCCCGCAGTCCACCTCGCTCGGCACTTTTCTCGGCAGGCAATCCGAGCATTTCCTCCGCGATCTCGGCTTCGATTACCTGTGGCTCTCCAATGGTTTTGGTTTCTCCGTGAGTGCGTGGAGCGTGAAAGGCCCGCTGTTCGACGGCAAGACATTCGATGCCTCGGGCGCCGTCGCAATCCGCGAGCAGATCCTCGGCTTCTGGCGCGACTTCCGCCGCGAGTGCCCGCGCTTCCCGATCGAAACGCGCGGCACCAATCTGCTCCCTGGCCCCGACCTGGCCACGGCCGCCACGCCGTTGCGCGAACTCTATCGCGGCGGTTTCCAATTGGTGGCGCCACCCAATTCGCCGTGGGCCGCTATCGACGGCGATTTCGGACTGGAACTTGCCGGCTATCTCGCTCGAATCTCAGAGCTGCCGCCGGGCGATTTGTTTCCCTTCCGCTACTACACGCATGATCCGTGGTGGCTCAACAGTCCGTGGTTTGACCGGTATGGCCGCCAGCCGCACGATATCTACCTGCCGCTCGCCACCGCGCGTCTGAACGCCGAAGGCAGTGTCACGCGCCCGGGCTATCTCGAATTCCTCAGCATCGACGACTCCTATGGCCGGACGCCGGATCAATGTCCCAATGAGGTGACGCCGCATATCCTCACGGCGATGGAGCACTTCTCCGATGAGCCGGGCCTGGTGAGCTGGCTCTACCCATTTGACGAGTACCACGATTTGGTATTTGGGCAGGCCGCGGATCCGGCGCGACCGTTCTTTGGCGATTGGTTCGTCCGGTCCGCCATCAACGAAGGCTTCCCGTTGAACACGGTGGTCTCGACTCGCAACTATCCTACTTCGCTGCGTGCCAAGCCTGGGCTCTACCGGCAGACGGTGTTGCTCACGCCGGTTCCGGAGGCTGGCTCGGCGATCGAACAGACACTGTTTGACGAATGGCAGGCCGGACAGGACCTGCTATTTTACGGCCCGGTCGCTCACGCCTCGGCGCGCATGAGACAGGCGATCGGCATCGAGATGGCCAGCGGCATCGAAGGCGTCATGGATTGGAAGAGCACGCTACCCGGAGATGTTTACCGCCAGGGTCGTGAAGCTGGAAAGTTGCATCACCGCGCACTGACATCGGCGGGGCCTGTGGATACGGTTGCGAGCGCGAAGGGCAATCCTGCTGAGACCTGCGTCTCGGTTTCGCAGGCAGGCCAGCGCCGCGCCTACGCAACGTTCCACGCCGGAGCAGGAGGAGCAGGGAAGCTCGGGTGGATACGCGGCACGCTCTCGTCCAGCATCACCAATCAACGCCTTCCCGTGCCCGATGATCCGGCGCAACTCTACGCCGCCCCCGCCTTGCTGCGCGGTCTGCTGGCGCGCTTCGGCATCGGGCTTCGCTTCGAGCGTTCCTCTCCCGGCACACGCAGCCCGCTCGTGCTGGGCGCTCGTTCCAATAACGGATACTATCTCTCCGGCTACTCGCCCTCCGCGGCCACAAGTGTTCATCTTGCCTTCCCATGGGGCGCTCCGTTGCTCAGCGGCTGCGATGCGCTGCTCGCAAATTCCGCGGCCCAGTACACGCTGCCACGCGCCTGGCATCACGAACTGCGCTGTTTCGTGCTCCAGGAAGCGGGCGGTGAAGTTTCGTGCTCAGAAGGAGTCTCGGGGCATATCGGTATTCGGCGCCGCCTGGTGTTACGCGGATTACGAAAGGCTACGGTCCATTTCCTGCCGGAACGAGGCACGCGGCCAATCTTCGTCGCCAACGATCTTCGCCCGTTCGCCGATCAATCCATGCCGTTTGAGACGCACGACGGCGGGCGCCGTCTCTCCGTCGGGCCTGTCTCCGACACGCTGGCGATCTCCTGGTGAATTCGCCTTGTGAAGGAACGGGCGGACGAAACTCACTCCCGTATGGTCAGATAAACCGAGGTTGGCCATCACTTCGCACGGCAGATCAGTCCGGGCTTGTGGACCAGCGTTCCGGATTGGCGCCTGCACGCCGTCCCGCCACTGGACGATATACTTCAGCACTCTATCGGAAGTGACGCGGCGAGACACACTTCGGGCGTGAGGCGGGACTGAAAGCCGCGTCACTTTCGATAGAGCCGTTTGAAGGGAGCCGCTGACGTTTGCGGCGGACGCGGCACGGAGGGCGCGTTGTGGTTCGGCGCGGCCGAACGTTTCGCTCCTGGAAGAGAGCGAGTTGTTTGCGGAGGAAGAGGTTCTCAGCGATGAGCGCGGCGCGTGAGAGAACGAGCAAGCGGAGCAGTGAGGGCAAGTGCCATCTTCTCACTACAAACAGCACGGACGGTGCCGGTGCGGTAAATGTGGTATTGGCGTATTGCGGCGCGAGAGCCCAGAGAGCAGCCCACAGCCGATCGAGCCGGTGTGCCCGCGCTGCAGAGCACGTCTACCAAACCAAGCTTTCCGTGTACAATGACGTTCATGGGTGCGGAGAAGACGCTCGCACGAGTTCTCAGCGGAACAGCGGATGCGGCCATTCGTTTTGACGACCTCTGCCAACTTCTCGGGAGTTTGGGGTTCGAAACGCGCGTGCGAGGCAGCCATCACCTCTTCAGAAAGAGAGGCGTTGAAGAGAGAATCAACCTGCAGCGCGATGGCGCAAATGCGAAACCGTATCAGGTGAAACAAGTCCGGTCAGTGATCTTGAGGGCCAAGCTGGGTTTTGAACGATGATCAAATACGAAGTCATCATCTACTGGAGTGACGAGGATGGGGCGTTTGTCGCGGAAGTGCCGGAACTTCCCGGGTGTGCCGCGCACGGCGCAACACAAGAGGACGCCCTGGGTAGCGCGCAGGAGGCCATTCGGCTTTGGATCGACACAGCCAGAGAGTTTGGCGATCCGATTCCTGAACCCAAAGGGCGCCGGTTAATCCTGGCGTAAGAATCTTGGAACTGAGCCAGGGATGGTTCCGGAATTTCCGGTGTCTGTAGCCGAAACTGTCATACGCAAAATCGAAATTCTCCTGGCTGGTTAACACCGGCAACGAGCCTCTCCGCCCAAATTCTCCAAACGAAGTTTCGTTTCAGGGTGTCACTTGGGGAGCCAAACCCTCCCACCACGGAATTTAAGTCCCCTGTTGTTAACAGCATCGCCGTTCCGACGCCCGCCACTCGGCTTCGCGTTTTCCTCAACATAGCCATGGGTTTGCGGTGAGTGCCGCCTCTCTGCACGAGGCTTGGGAGGTTCTCCGTTTGTGCCCCGGCGCGTGCCCGGGCACGACTTTCCGGCCGACCTCTCCACTTCTCCGCAGGGTACCCCACCTTATTTAACAGCCCAGTTCGTCTCGACCCACCTGGGTGTGCACAACTTTCGGAATTCTCGCGTATGTTTACAGCGGGAGAAGCGCACGCTGATCCCACATCCCACCGGACAGCGGAACGACGGCCAAGCGGACAACGCTGTGGGTGCCAAATCCACAGCGAGGTGATCCGT
>CAIRBY010000562.1 GCA_903876865.1 uncultured Acidobacteriia bacterium | reverse complement strand
CCGTCTTCTCTACATCCGTCAACTGTTGCAAAATGCCACGCCTCGTGGCATCGGAGAGAGAATGGAAAACCGAATCCAGCGGCTCAGTTGAGTATTCAACCATATGGTTGAGTGTAGCCCGGTTTCGCTCGGACCGCAATGGCTTCGTATTTGCTTGCAGACGATTCTTCTTACCTTTAAAGTGAACGACTTGTGGGGCTCGGCGAAGGCTTCGGGGCCGCGGGGTAGTATACTCCAATTCGAAGCCAATCCCAAATCCGGACACTTTTCGGATGGCGCCAGAAACATGGAAGAAAGCTCCTTCCCGCAACGTCCAACTCACTGAAAAAGCGGCTACGGACGTCGGGGGGGATGTACGGCCCCATACGTGCAAGAGCTCTGTCAGGACCCCCCAAGAAGGGCTATACTCTAGTAACAGAGGCACTCATGAAGAAATACGGTAAGTTCGCTGCACTGATCGTCATCGTGATCGGCACTCTCGTCTGGCTCGCCACAGCGCAAATGAAAGAAAGCCAGACCTACTACAAAACCATCACGGAACTGGCGCAAATGGGTAAGAACGCTTATGGCGCGCGCATCCGCGTGGGTGGAGATGTGGCCGCCGGTTCGATCCAGCGCGTGGGCAACCAGACGCAGTTCGTTCTGGTGCAGGACACCACTACTCTTAAGATAGCCTACGCCGGCACGGATCCGCTCCCCGACACCTTCAAAGACGGCGCGCAGGCGCTCGCCGATGGAAAGCTGGGGAAAGACGGCGTCTTCGTCGCCAACAGGATTCAGGCCAAGTGCGCTTCGAAATACGAAGCCAAACCGGGCCAACTCACGCCGGGTCAGTCCGCTCCGAATATCAATTCGGGAAAAGCTAGCATCTAGCTGCCCGCTGCAAGCAACTCAGTCGCGCAAGACTCGAAGAGGGGGATATGGAAAATTTAGGTTCGCTGGCAATCATGCTGGCCTTCTGTCTGGCGGTGTACGCTACCTTCGCCAACGTAGTCGGCAAGCTCAAGAACAAGCCGTTCCTGTTGGTTAGCGGCGAGCGCGCCGTGTACGGCATCTGGGTTCTGGTCACCACCGCCTGCGGCATTCTGGTCTACTCGCTGATCACCAGCGATTTCCGCTTTGCCTATGTCGCCGAGCACTCCAACCGCACCATGCCGACGCTGTACAAGTACGCGGCGTGGTGGGGCGGTCAGGAAGGCTCGCTGCTGCTGTGGACGTTCCTGCTCTCGACTTACGCCTCCGTGGTCGTCTTCACCAACCGCCGCAAGCATCGCGACATGATGCCGTGGGTCATCGGTGTCCTCACCACCATTCAGAGCTTCTTCCTGGTCCTTAACAACTTCATCGCCAACCCGTTTCAGATGCTGGCGCTGGATAAAATGATCACCGCCGTCCCGGATGGCAATGGTCTCAGCCCGCTACTGCAATACCCCGCGATGGCGATTCACCCGCCGATGCTGTACCTGGGCTACGTAGGCTTCTCTGTGCCGTTCGCCTTCGCCATTGGCTCGCTGATTACGCGTCAGCCCGGCGATGCCTGGATCTTCACCACGCGCCGCTGGACGCTGGTCACCTGGCTGTTCCAATCCACGGGCGTCATGCTGGGCGCGGCGTGGGCGTATCACGTGCTCGGCTGGGGCGGCTACTGGGGCTGGGATCCGGTGGAAAACGCTTCGCTCCTTCCCTGGCTCAGCGGCACCGCCTTCCTGCACTCCGTGATGATGCAGGAGAAGAAGGGCATGATGAAGATCTGGAACATCGTGCTGGTCTCCACCACGTTCTTCCTGTGCATCCTTGGGACGCTGCTCACGCGCTCCGGCGTAGTGCAATCGGTTCACGCCTTCGCCCGTTCCGACATAGGAAAGTACTTCACGGGTTTCCTCGCCGTGGGCATCGCCGCCGTGATCTTCCTGATTCTGGAGCGGCTCGATTACCTCAAGAGCGAAGCCGAGCTGGAAAGCGTGATCTCGCGCGAATCCAGCTTCCTGTTCAATAACCTGATCCTGCTGGCGAGCTGCTTCGCGGTGCTGTGGGGTACGCTCTTCCCCGTGATTTCCGAAGCCGTCAGCGGTGACAAGATCTCGCTCGATGCCGACTGGTACAACCGCCTGATGGTTCCCATTGGCCTGTTCCTGCTCTTCCTGACCGGAGTGGGTCCGCTGTTCGCGTGGCGCCGCACCTCCGCCGAAAGCCTGCGCCGCAACTTCCAGTGGCCGGGGATCGCGTCGCTCGTGCTCGTGATCGCGCTGATCGCAGCCGGCATGCGGCAGTTTTACGCTCTGATCTCCTTCGGGTTCTGCCTTTTTGTCGCCCTCACGATCGTGATCGAGTTCTACAAGGGCTCTAAATCGATCGCGGCGAAGACCGAGATGAACCTGGTTCGCGCCGCGGTGGAACTGACGCATCGCAATACGCGCCGTTACGGCGGCTACCTCGTTCACATGGGTATCGTGCTCGCCTTCATCGGCTTCACCGGCCACGCCTTCAATCAGAGCGAGGTCAAGGAACTCGATACGGGCGACAGCATGATCGTGGGCAACTATCAGTTGCGCATGGTCAATCTGGCACAGGGCGAAGAAGAGAATTACGCCTGGAGCCGCGCCACCATGGCCATCACCAAGCACGGCGAAATGCTGGGTACGCTCGAACCCGAGAAGCGCTTCTACAAGGCCAGCAAACAGGGCACCAGCGAAGTGGGCATCCGCACCCGCCTCAACGAAGACCTCTACCTGAATTTCGGCGGCATGAGCGATGACAACAAGCGCGCCGTGATTCAGGCCTACGTG
>CAIRBY010000561.1 GCA_903876865.1 uncultured Acidobacteriia bacterium | reverse complement strand
TTCAAAGATACGGTGGCGATCTTCATTGCGTTCGCGGTGCTGTTCACGCTGGCTGTGATTGCGCGCGTGCCGCTGGAGCAACTGGCCGATCCCACGGATACCTCCTACATTCCGCGGCCCGAGTGGTATTTCCTGTTCCTGTTCCAGACGCTGAAGCTGTTTGAAGGTCCGCTGGAAGTGGTGGGAAGCGTGGTGCTGCCCGGACTGGCGGTGCTGACTTTGCTGCTGGTGCCGTTCATCGACCGATCCCAGATGGTGAAGGTCACCAAACGGACGGTGGCGTTCCTGGTGGTGCTGCTGGCCGCGGTCGGCTGGGGCGGCTTGACGCTGGCGGCGGTACGTTCCACGCCCAAGGCGGCGATGACCGCGGAAGTGGACTACTCCGCGCCCACGGACTGGATGCAACTCACGCCGGAAGAGATGACCGGGGTCGCCTATTTCCGGCAGGAGAACTGCATCAGCTGCCACGCCATCGGAGAGAAGGGCACGGCCATTGGTCCGGATCTGACCAAGGCGTCGGTGCACAAGGATACGCCGTGGATGATCGAGCATTTCCGCCATCCCTCGGCGGTGCGCCCTGGAAGTTCGATGCCGCCGATTCATTTGACAGACCCGCAACTGGCTTCGCTCGCGGCGTTCCTCGGGAAACTCAACGTGAACAATGCCACGGCATTGGAGAACGCCCCCGATTTCGCGGCTCACGGTGCGCTGGTGTATCAGACTAACCACTGTGGCGCGTGCCATCTGGTGAACGGCGCCGGGATGAAACTCGGGCCTCCGCTGAATGGTCTGGCCAAACGGCAGAGCCGCAGTTGGGTGGAGGATCACTTCGTGAATCCGCAGAAACTGGTGCAGGGCTCGATCATGCCGCCGTACAAACTCTCGCCCAGGGACATGGAGAATCTCACGTCGTATCTGTTCGCGCTGCCGGAGTAGGGTAGGGAATCGATAGCCCAATCAGCCGAAACCGTTAAAAACCTCGTGTTCGGCAATGGGCTGTCCGCGCCCCAAGGTAGGGTAGGCGGTTCCGCCTGCCAACTCTTCGGGCGGGCGTGATTGTTCGCGCGGCACGGAAACCGCCGGTCTGGCTCACTTGGGTCAGAGCGCCTCGGCGGAGCGGATGCCTTGTGACTCGAGCACGACGGCCATCTTCTTCAGGGCGATCTTGTGGATCTGCGAGACGCGGCTTTCGTTGACTCCGAGCAGGTCGCCGATCTGTTTCATCGTCATGTCGTTGGTGTAGTAGAGGAAGACCACCTTCTGATACCGGTCCGGCAGCGTGCCGATGGCGCGGGCGAGCGTGGTGTGGCGCTGCCGGCTCTCGCACATGTAGTCCGGCTGCAGTTCCGCCGTAGCCGGGTACTCCTGCGGGCGCTCCTGTTCCTGGTCCGGATTCGGCGTGGCGGAGACCAGGCCCACAGTACGCATCTGCAGTTGCATGCGGCGCCAGCGGTCCAGACCGACACCGAGTTTATCCGCTACCTCCACGTCGTTGGGGGTGCGTCCCAGTTCCGATGCCAGATCGCGGCTCGCGCTCTCCACCTGCTTCTGCCGCCGGCGCAGATCGCGCGACGCCCAATCCATCTCCCGCAGACTATCCAGAATGGCGCCCTTGATGCGGTGCTTGGCGTAACTGTGGAAGAGCACGTTCTTGGCCCCGTCATATTTGGTGACGGCATCGAACAGTCCCATCACGCCGGCGTGGATCAGGTCGTCGAGGTCCACGTGAACAGGCAAGTTCTCGTGCACACGAATGGCAATCGCCTTCACCAACGGAAGATGGTCAAGTACAACCTGATCCCGGGCAATCTGATTGCGAGCCTGCTGGGTCAGTTTGGGCGTTCGGCGTGTAGACACACTGGTAGCGCGCATGTTGTGGTCCTCTTCTGAACTGTCTTTTTGGTGGTACTGCCGGTCTAGCCGGCGCAGCTAAGAATGCAGATGAAGGGCCACGTACTGCGGAGAGGTAAGGCTCTTATTTTCAGTCGCGGAAGGCCGTAGGCCGCGTTTCAAATTGGAACGCGTTTCAGATTGGAACGTGGGGATGTTTCAGCGTGGGACGCGCGAGCTAAGGTCGCCCTACCAACCGGCGCGGTGGGCGATATAGGTCTTTACACTGAGGCCGCCCATCAGCAGCATGATGGCGTAGCGCAGCTTTCCATCCAGCGTAAAATAGGCAAGCAGTGCCAGCACGGCATAGGCGCCGAAGGCCATCAGCAGACGGGAATTCATCCTTTTCATTCTTACACGCGGGAGTTCACTGCTTGGGCGCGTTGTAGGCGAAGTTCAACTGCAGCACGACGCGCTCGCCCTTGAATTCGGCGGGCAGGGGAGGGAAGGGGTTAGAGGCGCTGATGGCGGCGACGGCCGCCTTGTCCAAGGCTTCGGCGCCGGATTGAAAGGCCCAGGTGACTTTGCTGACGTTGCCATTCTTGGTGATGGCGAAGAGCACGCCGACCTTGCCGCGGGCCCCGAGTTTGACGCTCTGCGGCATCACGGCATACCAGTTGCGGCGGATGGTGGCGAGAATCTGCGTGAGGTAGGGGCGGAAATCCACGCCCATGGGGTCGCTCTTCAGTTCCAG
>CAIRBY010000560.1 GCA_903876865.1 uncultured Acidobacteriia bacterium | reverse complement strand
CGAGCGCTTCCCGATCTCCTACACGCCCAGCGCCAGCGTCTACCACCTCTGCAGCACCAAACCCGCCTCCGCCCCGGGCGGTGTGCTGATCCTGGGAATTCCCGATCCGGTGGCGCCGCAGATCGAGGACGAGGTCCGCGCCGTCGCCGGGGTGATTCCCGGCAGCGAGGTTTATCTCGGCAGCGAAGCCACAGACGAGGTGCTGCGGGAGCGCGCCGCCAGCCACCGGTACATCCACATCGCCACCCACGGCTGGTTCCGCCAGGACAACCCCATGTTCAGCTCCATCAGCCTGGGCAACTGCCACCTCAGCCTTTTCGACCTCTACCAGCTGGAACTGCCCTGCGAACTGGTAACACTGAGCGGGTGTGGTACTGGTCTGAACGTTGTGGTGGGCGGCGACGAGTTGTTGGGACTGGTCCGCGGATTGCTCTACGCGGGAGCGCAGGGAGCGTTGGTAACACTTTGGGACGTGAACGACCGCAGCACCGCCGAGTTCATGCAGCATTTCTACCAGGCCCTGCAAGTCAATCCAAATAAAGCAGTTGCCGTTCAAGCAGCAATTCTCGAAATCCGCCGCCGTTACCCGCACCCGTTCTATTGGGCGCCCTTCGTCCTGGTTGGGAAATACCTGTAATCAGGGATTTACCCCCCGTACTCCAATTGCCAAGGTTAACTTGCAGCTACTACCCCTTCCCCCCTTAGAATCAAAAGTACTGGAAGGCTCAGTACCGAAGACTTTGAAAAAAGCCGGCCAGCCCTATATTTAAAGTTACCGATGAGCACCCCTTCTTACGTTGCAGAACGATATGGCACCCCGTCAGACCTCATGCCGTACTGGAGTCATCGGAATCTTATGAAGCACTATGCGATCGACCAATGGGCGGACTTCTCGCGCGGAGTATCTCCGGCGACGGAACGACTGCTCATGGAGGCCCACCTCTCGGAGGGGTGCGCCAAATGCAAGAGCCTGTCTGAATTCTCGGCCCGCCTGGTGATCACGGCGGGAACGCTCGCTGACATTCAGGTACCGGAATCGACGCTCAGACTGGCACGGGCGATTTTTCCGATCCGGACGCAGGAGCGGCCGCGGCGCGGCAACCGCCTCCCCATCGAATTGATTTTCGACAGCTTCCTGGTACCCTCGCCGGCCGGATTGCGTTCGACCTGGCAAGTGGGCTGGCAGGGACTGTACCGGGCGGGGGACTGTACCGTGGATTTGCGCATCGAACCGGAACTGGTCTCATCCCGCGCGGCCGTGGTTGGGCAGATTGCCAATCACCTGAAACCTGGGGAGCAGATGGAAAATTTGCCCGTCAGTCTGCGTGTTGGTAAGGAAGTGGTGGCCGAAACCGTGAGCAACCGTTTCGGCGAGTTTCAAATGGAATACGAGCAGCGCGGCAAATTGAAATTGTGCATCGTTCTACGGGGCACCAATCGCACGATTGAAGTTCCCCTGAAGCGCTTCACCGCGGAACAATCGGCTGCAAAACCTCGTACGGGACAGAATCGGCTGGCAGCAACGCAGTCGAATCAGGATCGGCAGTAGCATCGCCATCGGGACACTCTTATGTTACGCGGACTCCACATTTCGCTGCGCCTGGCCCTGGTCGCGGCACTTTTTTCTCTTGGGGCATTTGCAGAAGATCGATACGTCGTCAAGGTTACAGGCGACATCAACGGGATCGCGCAGAAACACGGGCTGAAAGTAGTCGGCAGCCTGACCGGTTCTGCGTCGGGTCATTTCGTGCTCGCCTCCTCTCACATCGATCCCGCTGCGATTTTGCGTAGCCTGCGGATGGAATTCGCAGTGCAGACCGCCGAAACCGATTCTGCGGTACAGTTGCCCGGGATTACGGCAAAAGCGCAAGTCCACCCCGCTTCGTTTTCGGCAAGCAGCCGGATGTCCGGGATCAGCAGTTCACTGGTCAGCTATTACACCACCAGAGCCGCATCGGCTTACGTGAGCCAGCCGGCCGGTGGCGTGATCAACCTGGCGAAGGCGCATACCCTGGCCAACGGCGACGGCACCGTGATCGCCACCATCGACACCGGCGCGGACCTCTTCCATCCGGTGCTGGCAGGCACGATCATGCCGGGGTGGGATTTCATTCACGGTAGTTTTGGCGGGATGGAGCGGGCCGATAAGAATGCCGCGGCCGCGCCTCTGCTGGCGCAGGAGACGACGCCGATTCTGGACCAGGAGACTACTCCGATTCTGGATGGCGGCACCGCGATGATCCTGCTCCAGCAGGAGACAACCCCGATTCTGGATCAGGAGACCACCCCGATTCTGGATAGTTCGCTCTACCCGGCCTACGGACACGGCACCATGGTCGCCGGACTGCTTCATCTGGTCGCTCCCAAAGCCCGGATCCTGCCGCTGCGCACGTTTGCAGCCGATGGCAGTTCCACCATTTCCCAGATTGTTCAGGCGCTGCACTACGCCGCGGATATGAACGTAGATGTCGTGAACATGAGCTTCAGCGTCTCTACGGATTCCCCCGCTCTGAAGAACGCCATCAACTACGCCGCATCCCGCGGCCTGGTGTTGGTGGCGGCAGCCGGTAATGACGGGCAGGCCACGCAGGTCTGGCCCGCCTCTTACCAGAGCGTCATCGGCGTCGGATCCACCAATAACTTCGATATCCGCAGCCTGTTTTCCAACTACGGCAATTCGCTGGTCACGCTGGCCGCTCCCGGAGAAGGGTTGATTACCATCTACCCGTACTCGCACTATGCGCAGGTTTGGGGAACGTCGTTCAGTTCTCCCCTGGTGGCGGGTGGAGCCGCATTGCTGCTGGATATCGATTCGAAGCTGAATCGCACCATCGTCGGTAAGGATCTCTCCAACGCTACCTACATCGGTCAGGAGCTGGGAGCCGGTGAGTTGGATCTGTATCAGGCCTGTCTTTCGGTTAAGAACAAAGATAACTGAGCATTCTCAAAAGTAACGGCGGATGGCGGTGCACGAATGCCGTCTCGGCCCGGAGTGTCGGAGGATGTCCTGGGAAGCATCTCAGGGCAATAGGGATCTGCAATGAAGATACGGGGAACGAAGGTCGCGGAGTCCGGAAAGTCGAAGCCGAAGGGAATAGAGGTTGCCCGGCGGAACCATACCACCACCCCGGTGACGGTTCCGAATCAGGGCGACCGGGCATTCGACACCCACTTCGAGAACGATCTGCGAACCCATCCCTTTCATGCAGCCGCCGGGCCTGTAAAAACGCCGTTGCCGGAAGCCAGCCGTCCCAGTGAACCGGCGCCGGTATGGCTTTCGGTGCTGCTGGCGGCATCCTGTTCCGCGGGAAGGAATGGGGAGGAACACACCGTGCGCTGGCATTGCGCGGCGGGGCGGGCGACGTATACCAACCACGGGGGGGAAGCCGAGCGCATTGAACCCCTGGGCGTCAGCCTGCTGGGCGGCCACACCATGGCCGTGTATTGGAATCCGGGAGAAACCGCCTATACGGTGGAAGTCTACCGGCAGAACGAAAAGTGCGCGTGATTCGGAATCTGACTCACTTCGGAGAAAGCCCGGTATGACCAATTCGAGAACACGAGACACCAGAACTTCGCCCCTGCCCAAGAGCAGCGCCCAAATCAGCGCTGCCAGCAAAGCGGCACAGACCGCGGACGTATGCGACCTGCTGCTGGCCGAGTTGCAGTCGCGGCGTGCGCGGTTGCAGAAGCTCCTGGAACTGGTTCAGTTAGAGGCCGTGCGCCTCTCCGGCACCGCCCCCGAGGCCGTGCCCACCCACAGGCATCGCACGCATTGTATTGCCCCGCGCCTCAAGCGGCCTGCCTAGGTTCCGGCGCCGCGCAGCCCATTTCGATCGAGTTTTCCGTTTAGCCTGAAGCGTTCCGGCCTATTGGCCGGCGTCGGTTACCCTTTCCGCCGCCGGCCATTTTTTTGTGCCGCGTGACTTGCTCGTCGCGCCGCCGCAACCTCATGGTATAGTCTATTTCCAATGAACCGCAGAAACCTCATTCGCTACGCAGCCGCGGCCGTCTTGCAGAGCCACGCGCTCGACCGCGTACACGCGGCCACCAGTTCGGCGGGCGCGCGCACCCCCGAAGAGATCGCGACCGACGAAGATTTCTGGAGTGAAATCCGCGCCGCCTTCAGCGTGGACCGCAACATCATCAACTTCAACAACGGCTACTGCAGCCCCTCGCCGCGTCCCGTGCAGGACGCCATGCGCCGCTACCTGGAATACACCGACATGGGTCCGTATCACACCATGGTCGCCACGCTCGAACGGCAGGTGGAAATGGTGCGGCGACGTCTTGCGCTCGCGGCCGGCTGCGATACCGAAGAGATGGCCATTACGCGCAACGCCAGCGAAGCCCTGGAAAACGCGCAGTATGGAATCGACCTGCAGCGCGGCGACGAAGTCCTCACCACCGATCAGGATTACCCGCGCATGCTCACCACCTTCGCCCAGCGCCAGCGCCGCGAAGGCATCGTCCTCAAGACCATCTCCTTCCCCGTGCCTCCGCCTTCGATGGACGATATTTATCAGCGCTTCGAACGTGCCGTGACCCCGCGCACCAAGCTCATCCTGCTCTGCCACATCACCAACCGCACCGGCCAGATCATGCCCGTGCGCAAAGTCTGCGACATGGCCCACTCCCGCAACATCCCCGTAATTGTGGATGGCGCCCACGCCTTCAGCCATTTCCCCTACAAGATCTCCGACTTGAATTGCGATTACTATGGCACCAGCCTGCACAAGTGGACCTATGCCCCCATCGGCACAGGCTTCCTCTATGTGCGCAAGAGCCGCATCGCGTCCACCTGGAGCATGATGGCGAGCGATGAAAAACAGGCCGGCGATATCCGCAAGTTCGAGGAGATCGGCACGCACCCGGCCGCCAATCACAATGCAATCTCTGAGGCGCTGCTGTTCAACGAGAACCTCGGAATCGACCGCAAAGCGGCGCGCCTGCGCTACCTGCGCGACCGCTGGGCCAACCGCCTCGCGCAGCATCCCAAGTGCAAAATTCTGCACAGTCTGGACCCGGCCCAATCCTGCGGCATCGGCTTTCTCGCTTTCGCCAACGGCATCGACGGCGGCAAGATGCGCGAGACGCTGTACAACAAATACAGCATCATCACTACGTTCATGGGCCATCCCGAGTACGGCGGCTTGCGCATCACGCCCAACATCTACAGCACGGTGAAAGACGTCGATTACTTCGCCAGCGTAATCGAAAAAGAGCTGGCGTAGCGGGACAGGCCGGGAGGCCAGTCCTACTGCGCCGACGGGCCTAGCAGGACGCGGCCGGGACGCTCCGCGGTCACCTGATCGCGGCGTAGCACCACTTTGCCGTTCACGATCACTTCGTGCACGCCCACCGAATACTGGTGCGGCTTGTCATACTCGGCGCGGTCGGCCACCGTGGCCGGGTCGAAGACGATCACGTCCGCCTTCATCCCCGGACGCAGCAGGCCGCGGTCCCACAGCTTCAGCCGCTGCGCCGGAAAGCCCGACATGCGCCGCACCGCGTCTTCCAGCGTCAGCACGTTCTTCTCCCGCACATACACGCCCAACACGCGCGCGAACGTCCCATAGCTGCGCGGATGCGGCGCCGCGCGGCCGAAAACCGGGATATCGCCATCCGACGCGATCATCGTGAAGGGCGAGCGCATGATCCGCACCACATCCTCTTCCGCGATCGCATGGTACACGGCCGAGCATCCGCCCTTATCGACTAACCCGAGCACCGTCTCCGCCGCATTCTCCATGGTGGGTGCGACCCCGCGCGCCTGCGTCAGCTGCGTCAGATTCTTCCCCGCCAGCGTGGCATCGAACGAGCAGTTCACGATCGTCACGTTCTTCGGATCTCCCGCGCCCCGGTCGATCTTCAGATTCTGAATCACCGCGCTCTTGATGCGCGCGCGCTGCTCTGCCGCGGCCAGCCGTTCGCTGGTCGCCTTCTGCCCGCCTTCGAGCGCCCACTGCGGCACCAGCGCCGCAATCCCGGTGCTGCTGGCCGTGTACGGGTATTGATCGATCGTCACATCGACTCCGCGCGCGCGCGCCGCCTCCACCAGCTTCAACGATTCCACGCTCTGCCCCCAGCTCGGCTGCCCGATCATCTTGTGGTGCGTGATCTGCGTCGGCAACCCGCCCTCTTCGCCGATGCGGATGGTCTCGCGAACGCTATCGAGCACGTGCGCCGCTTCGTCGCGCATGTGCGAGATGTGGATCCCGCCCATCCGCCCCACCACTTTCGCGAGTTCGATCACTTCCTCTGTCGGCGTGAAGTTCCCCGGCACGTAGAAGAGCCCGGTCGACATACCGAAGGCGCCATCGCGCATCGCCTGCGCCGTGATGCCCCGCATCTTCTCCAGTTCCTCCGGCGTGGCCTTGCGATTGGCGAGGCCGATCACACTTTGGCGGATGCTTCCCTGCCCCACGAAGGTCGCGAAATTGACCGTGACCGGCGTCTTGCGAATCTCCTCCAGAAACGGCGCAACCGGCACCGGCGAACTGCCGTCCGGCCCTTCCACAATCGTGGTCACGCCTTCGCGCAGGTAGTTCTCCGCCGTGGGCACGGCCGCGATGCCGCGCCGCCCGTGCGAGTGAATGTCGATGAAACCGGGCGCCACCACCATGCCCTTCGCGTCGATTCGCAGCCTCGCCGGTGCATTGCCCAACGGACCCACCGCCGCGATGGTATCGCCGCGAATGCCGATATCGGCGAAGTACCACGGTGAGCCCGAACCATCCACCACGCGCGCGCCCGCGATCACAATATCGAAAGGCGCGGATTGCGCGGAGAGAGCGGCAGTCAATAGAAACAGCAGTGCGGCAGACCGGAACATGCGGTCAATTGTACCGTGCCCAAACAGTTGGCAGGCGAAAATGCCTGCCCTACTTACTTCACCTTCCACTCCTGTATGCCGATCGAAACCTTCGGCTGCGCCTGCAACTCCAGCCGCAGCGCGGTCGTTGTGACCGCGCGGAATGCCACGCGATTGTACTGATTGCGCTCCACGCCATACGCGCCCGCGGGCTCCACCGGCTTCCACTCCGCGCCCTCGCGGTAGAGCAGCTTCCACGCCGCCGGCACGCGCACGCCGCCGTGCCCCGTATCGTCGAACCAGTAGACGCTCGCCTCAGAGACCGTCGCCGCTTTTTCGAAGGTCAGCTCCACCCACTCGGAGCTGCCGTTCACCGGCCACCAATCGAAGTAAGAAGAGGAATCGTCCGATGCCGCGGGCTCTTCGCCATCGATGATGTTGCGCGGATTCTTGCGGCTGTTGCCGGACACGGCGATCTTCGCCGCGGTGGTCACCGTGGGGAACGGCGCGGGCTTCGCCGATGCCTCGCTGTTGGGCAGCCACACCATCATCTGCCCCTTGCCGCGATTGGCCCACGCGTAGTACGGAATCGCCGTGAACGGCTGCGCCGTTTTGCGCACCTGCCCCGCCGCATCCACAGAGAGCGCCGTGGCCGAGCCCTTGATCAGGGTCACGCCCTTGAGCAGTTGCGGATCGAACTCCGCCCGCAGCGCGGCCGTATCCGGCAGCATCAGGTTGCGCACTCTGCCTTCGGGATTCGCGGCGCTCGTGTGGTCCGCCCATTCCGCCGTGTACACCAGCGGACCGCGCTGCAACGCCACGCGCCCGCGGTCCGCCGCCACTTCCGTATTCGCCGTCACGCGCCGCACGGGCATGGGCAGCACCAGCTCGATCGTGTCGCCCGCCTTCCACGTCCGTTCGATGGTCGCGTAGCCTTTCACCACGCGCACCGGCACCGCCGCGCCATTCACCTTCAGCGTAGGCTGCTGCGTGTTGCGGTCCGCGTAACGGTAGAGATCGCTCGGTACCGGCTCGTTGCGCGCCCAGCCCGGGATGCGCACGTGCACCGCCAGCGCCGCCGCCTGATCCGGCTTCAGGCGCAGCTTCACCGCGCCCTCCCACGGGTAGCGCGTCTCCTGCGCGATCTCGAGCTTGCGCCCGCTATCCATCTGTACTTCCGCGCTGCTCGCCACGAAGAGATTCACGTACAGCTCGTTGCCGCGCTGCCCGTACACATAGCCCGGCACCGAGGCCAGAAAGCGCGTGATGTTCCCCGGGCAGCACGCCACGCCGAACCACGGGCTGCGCTCATGCTGCCCGTTGGATTCCAGCGGATTCGGGTAGAAGAAGCTCTTCCCATCCAGCGACACGCCCGAAATCAGGCCGTTGTACAGCGTGCGCTCCATCACGTCGATGTAGCGCGCATCGCCGTGCAGCAGGAACAGCCGGTGATTCCAATAATCGTTGCCCACCGCCGCGCACGTCTCGTTGTACGCCGTCAGATTGGGCAGTTCGTAATTCTTGCCGAACGCCTCGCCGGACGCCGTCGCGCCGATCCCGCCCGTGATGTACAACTTCTTCCCGGCGACGTTTTCCCAGATGCGGTCGATCGCCGTGACATACGCCGAATCGCCCGTCAGCGCCGCCACATCCGCCATCCCGGAGTACATATAGGTGGCGCGCACCGCGTGCCCCACCGCCTCCGTTTGCTCCGTCACCTTGACGTGCGATTGGTTGTAGGCGCGCCCCGCGCCGCGCGAGCCATCCGGTCCGCGCGCGTCCAGCATGAACTTGGCGAGGTCCAGAAAGCCGGGATGCCCCGACACGCGGTAGAGCTTCGCCAGGCCCATCTCCGTGATCTGATGCCCGGGCCAGATCGAGAGCTTGCCCGGACCGAACGTAGTCTCCAGCAGCGATGCGCTCTTGAGCGCGATATCCAGCAGCGTGCGCTTCCCCGTGGCCTGATAATGCGCCGCCGCGGCTTCATACAGATGCCCCAGATCGTATAGCTCGTGACTATCGACTTTTTCCAATTCCCACCGCTTCGTCCCCGCCCACGGATGCGGATGCTCGGGATCGATGGCGCGCGTAGTGTAGAGGTAGCCATCCTTCTCCTGCGCCGCGGCGATCTTCGCGATCAGCCCATCCACGTAGGCGTCGAGTTGCGGGTCGGGATGCACGCTCAAGGCGTAGCTCGCCCCTTCGATCACCTTGTAGACATCCGAATCGTCGAACGGATATCCAGGCGCTTTTTTGTTTGCGAGCGTCTCTCCGCGCAGCGCCGTGGCTGCGCGCACGAAGTTCTCCACACGCCCCGTCTCTTCGTTCTTGCCGAACGCAAACGGGATCGTGACGCTGCGGTTGATTTCGATCCGCGGCGCCCAGAAGACGTCGTTGAAATGCACCGCCGTGAAGGGCACCGGCTTCACCGGATACTCCCGCGCCGGCGCCTGCGCAGAGGCGGCGGCGCAGCAGAACAGAACCGACAGAAACGCTCGCATGATTTACCTCAGTGGATCACTACGCTAGATCGAACGGATGGCACCGCCGTCCACTTGCAGCGTGGCGCCGGTGATGTAAGAAGCCGCGGGGCTCAACAGGAACGTTGCGGCGCGCGCGAACTCGTCCGGCACGCCGTAGCGCCCCATCGGAATCGCTGCGGCGGAGCGCTTGCGCTGCTCTTCCAGCGTGATGCCGGCGCGCTTGGCATTGGCCTCGTCCAGATACGTCAGGCGCTCGGTCGCGATCCGCCCCGGCACCAGTTGATTGACTCGAATCCCCTTGGCCGCGAACTCGTCCGCGAACGTCTTGACCAGCGCCGCAACCGACGGGCGGATCACGTTCGAGAGTCCCAGATTCGGTATCGGATTCTTCACCGAAGAGGAGGTCAGCATCAGGATGCTGCCGCCGCCACTCGCCTCCATCGCGGGCGCCACGGCGCGCACGCTCCGCACCACGCTCAGCATCAGCAGTTCGAAGGCGTTGAGCCACGCCGCGTCGTCGAAGCCCGATGCCAGCCCGGCAGGCGGTCCGCCCGAATTCGTCACCAGCATATCCACGCGCCCGAAGCGCTCCAGCGTGGCCTTGAGCCAGCCTTCCACCGCGCCCGCCGCGCTCACATCGGCGACCGATGCCAGCACCGGCGATCCGGTTTCCGCTTCGATGCGCGCCGCCGCGGCGGAGATCGTCTCCTGCTTGCGCGCCGAAATCGAGACGCTCGCGCCTTCCGCTGCCAGCGCGTGGGCGATGGCGTAGCCCAAGCCCTGGCTGGCGGCGGCCACCATCGCAACCTTGCCCTTCAATCCTAAGTCCATGGTGCCAGTGTAGCGGCTTTTGCGCGCGGCGCCGAGGTTCCACGGCCGGATTGAAGCCGGCCGCGATTCATGTTATTTTTTGATCGTTCAGGAGGCCCATGCATCGACAGGGAATGGTATCGATCTGGTTTTTCATCGGCGCGCTGCTGCTGGTTTACGGCCTGCTCATCACCGGAGCCGGCATCTACGAACTCGGCCACCCAACCCACATGTCGTGCTCGGCGAACTCCACGCCGGCATCTGGTGGGGCGCCCTGCTGCTCGCCCTTGGCCTCTTCTACTCCATCAAGTTCCGCCCCGGCAAACTCTAACGAGTAGGGCAGGCGCTTTCGCCTGCCAACTTCTTCACCCGCCAACTTCTTCACCTGCCGATCAGGCACGCCCGAAGAGTTGGCAGGCGGAACCGCCTGCCCTACCTTGAGCCGCTCACCCCAACCCCACCACGAGTTCCATCCACTGCGGCCACACGGACGCGCTGCGCGGCAGTGCCTTGTAGCCCGCCAGTAATGCCTCCGAGTGCAGCCCCACGCCGCCCAGCCCCGGCCAACCCGCCCCATCCGGACTGAACTTGGAGATCTGCTGCTTCTTCCACGTCTCCGGATGCAGCACATACGGCAACAGGTATTGGAAGCTGGTCGCCACGCCGATTCCCTTCCCCGTCCGGTAGCTCCACAACTCCGCGCCATTGGTCTGCGCGATCCGGCAGAGCACGCTGAACGCATCCAGATTCATATTGGAATAGCCCAGCGAATTGGTGCGCGCCTCCTCGCGGGGGCAGCTTCCATCGGGCTGAATCTCTCCCGGCACCAGGTAGCCGCGGTACTGCTCCCACGCCATCTTCTTCACCGCTTCGTCGCCCGTCAGCGTGGCGTATGCCGCCACCTGCGCCGTCCACCACGTGGCGTGATTGTTGCCGCTCTTCTTTTCGTCGAGCCCCTTCTTGCTCGTGGTCATCCACTTCAGGAAATCGGCGTACCAGCGCCGCACCCCCTCCAGCACCGCCGGCTCCACCGCGCCCGCCTGCTCCAGCAGCCAGATGCCCTGCGCCGCGTGAATCAGGGATACCGTATCGATCAGCCCCGTACCGCGCCCGGTGTTGATGCCGCGCACCGCCTGCCCGTATTCCAGGTTCGGATTCATGCGCGTCTTCGGATCCACGAACCACGTCCGCAGAATCAGCGACGCGCGCGGACCGCAGGCCGCATCGCCCGCCAGGTAAGCGCCGATCCCGAGCGAGAGCACGGCCGTGCACATATCCCCGAGCGCTTTGCGATTCGCCTGAAAGCGCCCGGGATTGCGCTGGCCATCCTTGCGGATATAAGGTCCGCCGGGGTTCTTCGGATCGGGCCACCAATACGGCCCCTCGCTGTAATAGTCGTTGAGCCCCGCCGAGACGTGCTCGGGACGCTCGGACGTGACGCTCCACGGCCCCGCCTGGAGCGCCGCGCGGATGTTGGCGCGCACCGCCTCCGGCAGCGTGCCCGTGCGCAGTTTCTCGGCCTGTACCCTGGTGATGAGGATGCCGCGATCGTCACTCGCCGCGAACACAGGCAGCGCGCAGAGCGCCGACGCCGAAAGCAATAATTCCCGCCGGGAAAGAGGAGCCATGCTCCTTAGATTACACGGAAAACAAATCAGGCCACTGATGAACACCGATCAACACAGATAAGGCAGATCGAATCCACAGTGGTTTTATCTGTGTTCCTCTGTGTTCATCTGTGGCCAATACTTCTTACAGCTTCCGCCCGATCGATTTCGCCTGCGTGAACAGATACAGATAGTCCGTGCCGCCGGCCTTGGAATCCGTGCCCGACATATTGAAGCCGCCGAAGGGATTCGCTCCCACCACCGCGCCCGTGCACTTGCGGTTGATGTAGAGGTTGCCCACGTGGAACTCGCGCATCGCGCGCTCGATCTTGGCTTCGCTGGTGGTGTACACCGCGCCCGTCAGGCCGTAATCGGTGTTGTTGGCGATGGCCAAAGCTTCGTCGAAATCCTTCGCCTTGACTACCGCGAGCACCGGTCCAAAGATCTCTTCCTGCGAGAGCCGCGCCATCGGCGCAATATCCGCAATCACCGTGGGCTGAATGTTGTATCCTTCGCCCGCCGCGCGCGCGCCACCCGTGATCAGGCGGCCTTCCTGCTTGCCCACTTCGATGTAATTGAGGATCGAGTTCATCGCGCCCTCGTTGATCACCGGGCCCATGCGGGCGTTGTCTTCCGGCAGCCCGATGGCGATCTTCTCCACCGAAGCCTTGAGCTTCACGAGGAACTCATCGTAAACATCCGCATGCACCACCGCGCGCGAGCACGCCGAGCACTTCTGTCCCTGGAAGCCGAACGCGGCCGCGGTCACGCCCGCAACGGCGGATTCCAGATTCGCATCCGCATCCACCACAATCGTGTCCTTGCCGCCCATCTCCAGCACCGTGCGCTTGATCCAGAGCTGGCCCTGCTGCGGCTGCGCGGCGCGCGTGTGAATCTCCAGACCCACGTCGCGCGAACCCGTGAACGCGATGAAGCGCGTCTTGGGATGCGCCACCACACCGTTGCCGAACGTGGCGCCCGAACCGGGGCAGAAGTTGACCACGCCCGCCGGCATCCCCGCCTCTTCCAGCGCTTCAAAGAATTTCGCCGCGATGGTGGGCGAATCGCTCGAGGGTTTCAAAATCACCGTATTGCCGCACACCAGGCTCGCCCCGGCCATGCCGAGCGCGATCGCATTGGGGAAGTTCCACGGTGAAATCACCGCGCCCACACCGAGCGCGATGTAGCGCAGGAAGCCCTGCTCGCCCGGCAGTTGGACCACCGGCTCGGCGCGATCCAGCACGATCGCCTGACGCGCGTAGAGCTCCAGGAAATCGATCGCTTCCGCCGTATCGGCTTCGGCTTCGTCGTAGTTCTTGCCCACTTCGAGCACCAGCCACGCATTGAATTCGAACTTGCGCTGGCGGATGATATCGGCCGTGCGGAACAGCACGCCCGTGCGCTCTTCGAGCGAAGCGTACTGCCACTTCTCATAGGCCGCCAGCGCCGCCTGCATCGCCGGCTCCACATGCTCCGGACCCGCCTTCTGATGAATGCCGATCACCTCGGAGGGATTCGCCGGATTCACCGACACGATCTTGCCCGCCGTGCGGGAGCGCACGCCGCCGATCACCAGATCGTATTCGCGTCCCAGTTCGCCGCGCACTTTCGCAATCGCGGCGCGCATGCCGGCCAGGTTCTCAGGCTTGCTGTAATCGGTAATCGGTTCGTTCACGAACGGTCCGGCGGAGGTGTGAGTGGTGGTTGCCATGATAGAGACTCGGAAGTTGAAGTGGATTCGATCGCGGCGTGCTGCTTGACGCGATCCAAGCACCAGTATATCCTAGCGGCAACTCACGCCCTCATGAAACAGCTACTGCTACTCGCCATCCTGCTCGCCCTCCCCCTCGCCGCCCAACCCGTCTTCACGGATTCCTTCCCGCCCGAAGAATTCGCCGCCCGCCGCGCGCGCGTCATGGCCAGGATCGGCGATGCCGTCGCCATCATCCAAGGCACCACCGAGCGCCCCGGCGAACAGCCGCTGCGCCAGGCCAATCAGTTCTATTACGTCTCCGGCGTGGTCGAACCGCGCGCCATCCTGCTCATCGATGGCAAGAGCAAACGCTCCACGCTCTTCCTCAACCCGCGCAACGAGCGCCGCGAGACCATGATGTTCGGCCCCGGACTCTTCCCAGGCGACGAAGCCGCCAAAGCCACCGGCATCGAAAGCGTTCTCGCGCGCGACCAGTTCGCCACCGCCGTCGCGGCGCTCGCCAAAGAGGGCCGCGCCATCTTCACCCCGCACCGCCCGGAAGTGCTCGGCTGCGCCTCTTCGAGCGACCCGGCCACGCTCGCCCGCAACACCAAAGCCGACCCCTGGGATGGCCGCGGCACGCGCGAAGAGGCCTTCCTCGAGCACCTCAAGCAGGCCTCGCCGCAATCCCAACTCTCAGACCTCGACCCCATCCTCGATGAGCTGCGCGGCACCAAGAGCCCGCGGGAGATCGCCGTGCTCCGCGAAGCCACCCGCATCACCGGACTCGGCATCATCGAAGCCATGCGCGATGCCCGCCCCGGCATGAAAGAGTACGAACTGCAGGCCGATGCCGAGTACGTCTTCAAAAAGAACGGCGCTTACGGACCCGCCTACTTCGCCCTCATCGCCACCGGCGAAAATACCTGGTACTCGCACTATCACAAGAACACCCGCGCGCTCGATGACGGCGATCTGGTGCAGTTCGATTACGCCCCGGACTATCGCTATTATTCGAGTGACGTGACCCGCGTCTTCCCCGCCAACGGCAAGTTCACGCCGCGCCAGCGCGAGTTCTATACGATCTATCTCAAGCTCTACCAGGCGCTGATGACCTCCATTCAGGTTCACCAGAAGCCCTCGGAGATCATCCAGCGCGCGGTGGTCAAAATGGACGCCGTCATGGCTGCCTTCGCCTTCACGGACGACAAGATCAAACAGGCTGCCACCCAGTTCGTGGAGCGCTACCGCAACAGCCGCTCCAACTCGCTCGGCCACAACGTGGGCATGGAGGTTCACGACGTGCGCAACCCCACCCAGACGCTCGAACCAGGCCAGCTCTTTACCATCGAACCCGCCATGCAGATCACGGGCGAACACGTGGGCATCCGGCTCGAAGACATGATCCTGATCACCGAAACCGGCTACGAAAACCTCTCCGCCTTCGTGCCCGTGGAGATCGCAGATATCGAAAAGATGATGACCAGACACGGCCTCAGCGACGCACAGGTGAAGCGCTAATCGGGGGCCGGCGTCCCCGCCCGCCCAGTACTTTGACCACGGTACGCCGACAGTACAAGTTGCTCGAATTGGGACTGTCGAACCAGTGACCGAAATGCGATAAGTGAAGCATGAGTTATCGTGCAATGCCGCTCACATGCTTCTGCGGGGAAGTTCCGGACCGAATCCTTGAAGTGGGTTTCACCTGCGACCACCACATGGTGATCCATTTCTGGTGCTCCAGCTGCAAGCGGGTCCTGTTCAACTCCAAGCCTCTGGATGAATGCGTAGCGGAGTGTCCCGAGCCGGACGCGGCGGACGCACTGGTCACCGCCGAATCGGACGCCCGCTTCCTCGAAAGCCTCGGCATCGCCGTAGAGTAACCTCTGCCGCCTGCGGTTCCCGCCCGCCCTTCCCTCACGTGGCGCGGGCAGGATAACATGGAGTTCACACATGTCTTTCCAGTGGCTCCAGATGAGAATCCAGGAAGAGCAGGAGCGGCGCGAACGCCACTCCACCACCCTGGAACGGCTTCCCAAAGCACTCGAAGAACTCTACCAGGAACTCAAGGAATGCTTGGCCAGCTACACCGAGACCTTCGGCCCGGAGTCCGCCGAAGTGGCGCTCGTGCCTGGCCGCATCAAGGTGTCAGCGCGCGAAGAGCGCGAGGGCAGGTGGCACCCCATCGCGAAAGTGGAAGTGATTCTGGTGCCCGATATTCCCGGCTTCCGCGTGGAGCGCGGCGAATATTCGATCGCGGTGGAAGTGGGCGTGCTCCCCAGCGAAAAGCTCTTCTACCGCGACCGCGAACAGGACAAGTACCTCACCATGGAAGAGCTGACGCGGCGCATTCTGGACCGCGTCCTCTTCCCCGGCCTGCGGGATCAGTAAACCGATCCCGCCCTGTCTCTGCGCTACTTGGCGGCGATGTATTTCGCCCACTGCCCCGCGATATCCGCGCTCTTCACATCGCCCGGATGAATGATCACGCGATAGCGGTACCGCAGGCTCTTCCCCGGCTCCAGCGTCATGGCGCCATTCTGCGTCTTGTCGTTGGTGAAGACGCTCAGGCCCCACGGATTGGCCGCGAACAGCCCGTACGCGCGCGCGTGCCAGCGCACCGGATGGCGCGGATTCGCGGGATTGTCCAGAATCGCCACGCCCACCTTCTCCCCGGCAATCTCGCCCGAGTAATCGCACCAGTTGGAAGCCTTACCCCATAGCTGCTTTTCCGTGACCCGGCCATCGGCATCGCTGATCTGCGCGTGGCCCTTGTCTTCCTGCAACACCGGCCGCAGGCGGATGCCGAAGGCGCCATCCTTGCCATCGCCGAAGACCACCGTGGTGAGCGCGGTCAGGGTGATGTCCACATCGAAATAGCGCTGCTTGGGATCGGAGTAGAAGGTCATCACGCGCGATTCGGTGAGGATCGGATTCTTGTTGTCGCTATCCGTCCATTCGAACGTCGCGGCCACGGAGCCCTGCGCCTTCCCGCTCTTCACCTCGCCCAGTTTCTTGAGATTGATGTGCCCCAGGTTCGGCAGCTTGTAGGAGGCTTCGTTGTTCCAGAAGTCCAGCTTGTTGACGTTGTCGTGCGCGAACCAGAGCCCGCGCTGATGCTGGTGGTCCATCGCCGCCGGAGCCCCGTTGCGGCCGGGCTTCAACTCGCCCTTCTCTTCTTCGACATCTTCCATGGGCCAGGCACGGGTCACATAGGTGCCGGTGGCGGCGCGCAAGGGCCAGAGGTAAGGCTTGGTGACGACGGTGTTGAAAGCGGGACCGGAGGTGTAGAAATCGGTGAAGGCCTTGCCATCGATTTCCACCGCCACTTTACCGGGGGTGGAGGTTAGTTTCACCTGCGCGGCAAGCGGCAATGCGAGCGCGGCGGCGAGAGTCAGGACCAGACGTGGGTGATTCATCGCCCTTCATTCTAGCGCTTGTTGGTGGAACTCAGGAGGCACTGTGCCTCACCGCTGAAGCTGCCCCATCCGGCGCCGCGCCTCCCGGTCCCGCCCCGATCAGCTTGAATTCCGGACCGGATACCGCACCACTTTTACCTGGCTCTTCAACCGCTCCGCGATCGCTTCGAAGGGTTCCCTGGGCGCGTCACCCGCGTTCTGCAGAAATGTGTATCGCTCCTCGATCTGGTTGGAGAGCATCACGCCCGTCGGTTCGAAGGAACGATTGAACTCATAGGCAATCGTTGGCGCATCGCGCCGGATGCCCTCCGCCACAATCACCGTGATGGCGTATTGCGTCGCCCGCACCGTGAGCACGAAATTGAACTCCTGCGCCTGGCTGATCGGCGTCCGGGGGAAGAACACCTCCAACCGTTCGCTGCCCGGTTCCATACCCTGAAAATAAAGCCCGCCCCGCGGATTTCGATTGGCACCCGAGATACGCCGGTTTCCGAACACCAGCAGCGTCGCCTGCTGATACTCCGGAGCGTCATTGACCCCGCCGGCCATGACCTCGGCTTCCCCGTCTCCATCGATGTCCGCGATTTCCATGGCGTACAAGTGGCCGCGGTGCCAGTATTCGCTCAACACCCGCCCGGTCTCGCCATCCAGCACCGCAACCTGATCGGCAAAACTGACATGGTGGTTGCTGCTCACTACAAGCCGGGCGGGACCGGCGTCGCGGCCACGCAGCACTTCAAAGGCGTTGCACCAGTAGGGCGGCGCGAACTGCCGGCCCAGATTGTCCGTCACCACCTTGCCTGGCAGGAACTCCCACCGGCGCCGGCCCTTGCTGTCGAAGCACATCAGACTCCGTTCGGCAGGCCGGTTCAGGGGGAAATAAGGCACCAGCGTTTCCAGTTCGCCGTCATGGTCCAGATCGGCGAAAAGGCAGACCCTCTCGAGGCGTTTGTAAATCTCGTTATCCAGCTCAAAGGGAAATGTATGCCGCCACAAGGTGCTGCCGTCGTCGGCCAGCACCACCAGCGTCGCCCCCTCGATCCGGGAGGCGGCAGGGCGCCGGCGGTCGCGATTCATCACTCCTGAGAAACTCAGCAGCACCGAGCCAAACACCGCTCCCGCGCCGAACAGCGCAAAGTGGAGCCACTTCCGGCGCGTGCCGCGCAGCGGATGCTGCTCGAATGGCCGGCGCGCATCAGGCTCAGTTGCCTCCTCCGACCTGGTTGTGGCGGCCGCCCCAGCCGGCGGATTCGCCGCGGGCGGCGTCACCAGACTCGAACCGGACTTCAGCCACGCGTCCAACTCCGCCACACTCGCCGCCGGCTTGCCTCTCAGCCCCGGCAGGCTCCGCACCGGCAGCCCGCGCGATTTCACCCATCGCTGCGCGGTGGATTTGTCCACACCGAGATGGCCGGCGATTGCCTTCCATCCGGTCAGCAACTCCGGGTGCTGACTGTTGTCACCGCTTGCCATCTCGTTGAAATCACTCCGATGCGGCATTTTACCGCTATTTGCCATCAATTGCGGCAACCGGCATCGTCATCGCTACGGCAACCTAAAGAACGAACAGCCAACAGCATTCACCATCACCCTGCGAGGGACTCCATGAGCCAGCCATCCGCCGAAGACGCCTTCTACCATGCAGCCATGTTGTACCAGTGCGTGGATGAATCGAATGATGCGCAAGTGTCCAATGTCATCGATTGCTGCGAACGCGCGTTGGCGGAGGGGCTCACGGGCCACTTCGCCATCGTCTGCCACGCCATGCTCGGCCGGATCTTCCGAGTCCGGGCATCGGGAGAGGACGACGAACTGCGCAGACGCTTGCGCCACACCGGCCTCGCAGGCTCGCTTGCCGCCGCGCGCGCCATTGAGGAGTACGAAGCCGCGCTCCGCCTGGACGCCGCCCAGCCCGACCGGTGCGACACCGATCCGGAGAAGTGCGAACTTTCGTTCTCACTCTGGGCTCACCCCGTTCATCTGGCCTGCGTACGCCTCCTGGAAACGCACGTCCCACCCTCGCCGGGCGGCGACCTCATCTCGTTCATCCGGCTGGAACTGGTACGCCTGGTCGAAGGCGCCGGACGGATGGCAAGGAGAAGGACCGGTCGCGCCGGAGTGAGTGGGACACACGAGCCACCTTGTGACCACACCAAGGCCGTCGTGGTGAGTATCGACTCGAAATCGGCAGGATGCCCGGCCGGAGCGTCGGAACCGGCGCCGGGCGCTCCGGGCGCCTGCGAGGGCGCTCGCGCGGCAACCCGCCGGTGAGAGTGGCGGACGGTGCGCCACCGCCGGACGCTGCCAGGGTGTATGATCGAAGCAGAATCGGATACGGACGTCCGGTAAATGCACTTTGCTGAACGAACTGAGTTGCCGTCACCAACGCGTACCGCCGTACCGGCTCCGGAGTGAATTACCGAGATGCGGCCAATTCCGGGAGCGACCGGGCAGCGCCGCGAAGCGCAGGTGAGGTCATGAGCGCAGCGCGCGACAACATCAACTTGGGTTTCACCAACGAGTCCTATCCCGCCGGAACCCATATGTGTCTGATCTATTCCGGGGAAGAAGAGCGAGTCAGAACGATCGCCCAGTATATCCAAAGCGGTTTGGCCGCGGGGGAACGGGTTGCCTATTTCTCCGATGCGAACCCCGCGGACGAGTCCGACGAGCAGTTTGTGCGGCAGGAACTGCAGCTTCCCACACCAGAAGCGGGTGGTCAATTCAGCGTCAGCAAAGCCACGGACACCTATTGCCCCAGTGGAAAATTTGTGCCGGAGGAGATGTTCGAAACACTCAGACAGTTTCATGACCAGGCGCACGCCGATGGCTATTCCGCCTGCCGGGTGAGCGGGGAAATGTCATGGGCGCTGAGAGGCATGCCCGGATGCGAGCGCTTGATGGAGTACGAGTCGAAGCTCAACGACGTCTTCGTCAACCATCCGGTCACGGCAATCTGCCAGTACGATGCCACTCACTTTGATGCCGGCACCTTGATGGAGTGCCTGAAGGTGCATCCGTTCGTGATTGTGAATGGCCAGATCCTCCGCAATCGCTATTATCTGAACCCCGCCGAATACCTGCGGACGGTTCGTAAGAACGGCTAATCGCCCAAAGCGCCATCATGAACACACCCATATCCGGCTTGGCGGACGAAGTCCGGGTTCTGAATCTTCTCCTGATGTCACAGAGCCTGCTGACCAGCTTTCCCACTGCGGTGGGAGTGCTGGGTTGGGTGGCGCAAGCCCTCAAAGAGATCCCTGGCGTGGAGTCCTGCGCGGTTTGCGTTCCCGATGAGCCAGCACTCATCGGTGACAGGTTTGAAGCGGCGGAACAACTGCGCCTGGCAATGATGAACCTTAGCGCCGGGGAAGCAGCGTCGATCCAACTGCCTTCCGGTGACCACCTGAGCGTGTTCCGGTTGCAAAGCGGAACTCTCTTCTTCGGCGATGTGTTGATTTCGGTTACATCCAGAGACGCGCTGGAACCGTTTCAGGCCGCGGCCGGCAACTTCGTCAATTCAGCTGCGATGAATTTGCAGACCCGTCAGTACGTGGCTGAGATCGACTACCAGACCCAACACCTGGAGAAACTGGTAACCGAACGCACCGCGCGCCTGGCTGAGAGCGAGGAGCAGTACCATCAACTATTCTCCTCGGCATCCGATCCGCTTTTCCTGATCGACGCCCGCACTGGCGACATCCTGGATGCAAGCGAGATGGCGTCCGCGGTATATGGTTTCGACCGGAATGAGTTTCTCGCCAGAAAAAACACGGATCTCTCGGCGGAGCCCGGGGAGACGCTTCGCCTCACTCAGCAGGTGGCGCAAACATCAGGTTTGGTCAACAACGTCCCGCTGCGCTTTCACCGCAAGAAGGACGGAACGGTCTTTCCCGTCGAGATCACGTATCGGCGTTTCTATCTGAGAGGGCAGGCCTGTCTCATGGTCTCCTGCCGCGACATCAGCGAACGCAAACAGCTCGAAACCGCTTTGCTGGAGAGCCAGGAGCGCCTCCGCCTCGCCGCCGACGCCACCAGTGACGGCATCTGGGATTGGAACGTCCAGACCAACGAAGTCTACTATTCTCCCCGCTGGAAGGAAATGCTGGGCCTGACCGATGATGAGGTCGGCAACGACCTGTCGGAATGGGACAAGCGCCTTCACCCCGCGGATCGGGCCGCGGCCTACGACGCCGTGCGCAAGCACCTCGATGGTGAAGTAGCCCAGTACGTCAGCGAACACCGCTTACTGTGCAAAGACGGCACATGGAAGTGGATCCTGGATCGCGGCAAAGTGGTGAGTAGAACGGCGGACGGTAAGCCACTGCGGGTTGTGGGGGCGCATTCGGACATCTCGAAGCTCATGCAGGCGCAACAGGCCTTGCGGGAAAGCGAGGAGCGCCACCGGACGATTCTCAATACGGCGATGGACGGCTTTGCGGTCTCGGATATGGAGGGACGCCTGCTGGAGGTGAACGAAGCCTATTGCCGGATGAGCGGCTATAGCGCAAAGGAACTGCTGGGCAGGCGCATTTCGGACCTGGGTGCCGACGAAACACCCGGTGACATCGCCGCTCGCATGCAACGGATTATCGCGCGCGGCTCGGATCGGTTTGAGTTCCGGCATCGCCGCAAGGATGGGAGTGCATTCGATGTCGAGATCGCCTCTCAGTACCAACCCGGCGATGGCGGCCGGCTCATCGCGTTCCTTCGGGACATCACCGACCGGAAGAAGATCGAACAGGAAATGGTCACCCTCGTGACCGCCGTGGAACAATCCGACCAAACCGTCGTCATCACGGATGCGGAAGGGATCATCCGATACTGCAATCCGGCCTTTGAGAAAATCTCGGGCTATTCAGAGGAAGAAGCGATCGGACAAACTCCCCGCCTGTTGAAATCCGGCAGGCACAGCCAGGAGTTTTATGCGGAAATGTGGTCCACCATCAAGAGTGGCAAGGTATGGACCGGACACCTGACCAACAAGAAGAAGGATAGCTCCCTGTACGAAGAGGACGTCTCCATCTCGCCAATCTCAGACCGGTCTGGGAAGACGGTCGGCTTTCTGGCGGTCAAACGGGATGTGACAGAGTGGCGGCACATGGAAGATCAGTTGCGCCTGGCCCAGAGACTGGAAAGCGTCGGGCGCCTGGCGGGTGGGGTCGCGCATGAGTTCAATAATCTCCTGACCGTCATGAACGGTTACAGTTGCCTGCTGGCCCAGGAGTTGCATACGGCCGATCCGTTACACGCTTACGCCGAGGCCATCAGCACGTCCGGGGAGCGCGCCGCCAACTTGACCCGGCAATTGCTGGCGTTTGGCCGCAAGCAGATGCTCCAGCCGCGAGCGTTGGACGTGAACGCGGCGGTTCGGGCACTGGCGTCCATGCTGCAATCCGTGATTGGCGAGAATATCGCGATTGTGACGAACCTGGACGCCGCCCTGGGCCAAGTCATGGCCGATCCCGACCAGTTGGATCAAGTCATGATGAACCTGGCACTGAACGCCCGCGATGCCATGAGTGGCGGAGGAAGGCTTGAGATGGCGACGGCCAATGTGGAGTTGGACAAGTTCGGCGTTGCCGCCATCGACCCGGATGCAACACCCGGACGGTACGTCCTCATGACCTTGACAGATACCGGACACGGCATGGATGAGGCTACCTGCCGCCGGATCTTTGAGCCGTTCTTCACCACGAAAGGAGTGGGCGAAGGAACGGGACTCGGGTTGGCTACCGTCTACGGCATCATTCGCCAGAGCAAGGGATGGATCACGGCCCGGAGCGAGGTGGGAGTGGGAACCTCGTTTAGCATCTACCTTCCCCGCATTGACGCGGTTCCGGCGCCGGCGGTGAGGGGAATTGGTCTCCCATCGGCGGGAGGCTGCCAGACCATCCTCCTGATTGAGGATGAGCCCTCGGTCCTATCCTTCACCAGGGCGGTACTGAACGGGCACGGGTATCAGACCCTCGAAGCATCCACGGGCGAGGATGCGCTGCAGGTTGCCGCGCGCCACTCCACGCCAATCCAACTGTTGCTGACGGACGTGGTGCTTCCGGCAATGAACGGCAGGGAGACCTCAGAGAAGTTGCGGAAAATCTATCCGGACCTGAAGGTGATCTTCACCTCCGGCTACCCCAAGGAGGTAATTGGCGAACGGGGTGTCCTGGCCGGGGACGTGGCTTTCCTCCAAAAACCGTTCAGCCCGGATGCCCTGGCCGCGAAGGTCCTCGAGGTTTTGGCGGGCCCGGCCAAGCCGCTGAACTGACGGTTTGAAATTGGCCGGGGCGATTCGAACGCCCGCCCCCCTGCGCCCAAGGCGGATGGAAAGAAGCTGCAAAATCAGCTACTGTTCGAGTGCTTCTGCTTTCATGAGTTGTTGCCGCCGGATTGAAGTCCGAGGCTCTAGCCAGCTACAAAATCATCTACGGTTCATCCGAAATTCTTAGGAGACCGCACCGATATGAGGCCCGAAGTTGCCGCAACGCGCCAACAGTTGGGCGGTGGGGCGTGGCGTCTGCGCATGCTTGTCTTGGGGCATGCTTGTCTTCCTCGGGGATACGATGCTTGCCACGCTGCTGGCTGCGGTGCTCGCGCCGCAGTTGCCCCGTGCGCGGATCCAGCACTCGCACCACGTGGCCGTCCCACTGCACTTTTACGCTGCGGCCGATCCAGCCTGGCGGTGCACTGTAGTAAGCGGCATCGACTTCGACGCAGCCATCCAGG